>NZ_JACOMP010000182.1:0-7080 GCF_014466085.1 Thermosynechococcus sp. OHK43 | reverse complement strand
TTGCCTTGGATTTTTAGCAGTGATTATGGTGGGGACGCTCCTACTGTGTCTGCCTTGGTCCACCAGTAATGGGCATTGGAATCCCTTCGTTATTGCCCTATTTACAGCCACCTCAGCGGTTTGTGTGACAGGTCACATCATTGTTGATACGGCCACCCATTTTTCCCCCTTTGGCCAACTGGTGATTCTGCTGCTGATTCAAGTGGGCGGTCTGGGGTACATGACGGCCACGACGTTTTTGATTATTTTACTAGGGCGCAAGTTTAACCTACGGCAAAAAATAGCGGTCCAGCAGGCCTTGGATCGGCGGGGCATCCAGGGGGCACGGCAACTGGTGCGCTCGATTTTGGGCTTGACCTTTCTCTTTGAATTGACGGGTGCCTTTTTGCTGTGGCTAATTTTTCGCCAAGACTTTAGGGAGCCACAGGCCCTGTGGCTTGCGGTGTTTCACAGTATCAGTGCTTGGAATAATGCCGGGTTTAGCCTCTTTAGCAACAGTTTAATGGGGTATCAAACCTCAGTGCCCTTGAATTTGGTGATTTCCCTACTGATTATTTTTGGTGGTATTGGCTATGAGGTCATCTTTGAGTTCTACCTTTGGCTGCGGGAGCATCTGCGCTACTGGGGCAAACCCGCCTACTTGATCCGCAAAGCCAGCCAGATGACGTTTAGCCTCAATTTCAAAATTGTGACAAGTACAACAGTGATTCTCCTAATTTTGGGAACAGTCATGCTCTTCCTGACGGAGATGCGAGCGCCCGAGCGATTTGGTCTTTTTTCCTGGGATCAGAAGCTCCTCTTGGCGTGGTTTCAGTCGGTTACAGCGCGCACAGCGGGCTTTAATACGGTCAACATTGGGGAATTCAATAATAGCGGGCTATTTATTATGATTGCCCTGATGTTTATTGGCGGCAGCCCCGGTGGCACGGCAGGGGGCATTAAAACAACTACGTTACGGATTCTGGCAGGGATTACCAAGGCGGCGCTCCAAGGGAAAGAGGTGGTACTGCTCTACCGCCGTCAAGTGCCCCCCTCCCTCATCATGAAAGCCGTCGCCGTCGCCTTTGGCTCAATGTTTACGGTGCTGGTTTCAACCACCCTGATTGCGATCGCTGACCCGGAAGAGAATTTCATCAATATCCTCTTTGAAACTGTTTCTGCCTTTGCCACCGTTGGGCTTTCCACCGGTATTACCAGTAATCTAAGCATCTTTTCTAAGTTGGTCTTGATTGTAACAATGTATGCCGGCCGGGTGGGTATCCTGCTACTGATGGCGGCAATTATCGGTGATCCCCAGCCTTCTAACGTTCAATATCCCGAGGAAAATCTGCTGGTGGGTTAGGGGGCGGCGTACTCGGCAATCGCAGCAGCCATCTCTTGGGTGCCTACGGGTTCTTTGCCTGGCGCCGCCAAATCATAGGTGACAAAGCGCCCCTCAGCAATTACTTTTGCCACAGCCCCTTGCAGACGCTGGGCTGCCTCCATTTCACCCAGGTGTTGCAGCATCAATACCCCTGAGAGAATCAAGGCCGTGGGATTGGCTTTGTTTTGACCCGCGTATTTGGGGGCTGAACCGTGAATCGCCTCAAAAACCGCATATTCATCGCCAATATTGGCGCCGGGAGCCACCCCCAGACCGCCAATCATCCCTGCACAAAGGTCTGAAAGAATATCGCCGTAGAGGTTTGGCATCACCATCACATCGTAGAGTTCGGGTTTCTGCATCAACTGCATGCACATGTTATCGACGATGCGATCTTCAAAGGCAATATCGGGGTAGCGGGTGGCAATTTCGCGGGCGCGCTCAAGGAAGAGGCCATCGGTAAATTTCATGATGTTGGCCTTGTGAACAGCTGTCACTTTCTTGCGGCCGTTGGCCTTGGCATATTTGAAGGCAAACTCAAGGATGCGATCGCTCCCTAGGACGGAAATGGGCTTGACACCAATGGCTGCATCCTCCCGAATTGGCTTGCCCGATAGATCACTTAAAAAGGCGCGGGCTTTAGCTGCTGCGGGACTGGTGTATTCAAACTCAATCCCGGCGTAGAGGTCTTCGGTATTCTCGCGAACAATGACGAGGTCAATGTTTTGAAAATAGCTTTTCACCCCCACAATGGATTTAGCAGGCCGTAGGTTCGCATACAGATTGAGCCGCTTGCGGATCTCGACATTGACAGAACGAAAGCCTGTACCCACGGGGGTGGTAATCGGGCCTTTGATGGCAGTTTTCGTACTTTTGATGGCCTCGAGAACCTGTTCGGGCAAGGGAGTACCGTAGCGTTCCATCATATCCACGCCGGCATCCACCACTACCCAGTCAATTTTGACGCCGGTGGCATCAATGGCGGTGCGAGCTGCAGCGGCAACCTCAGGACCAATACCGTCGCCGCGAATTAAGGTGACAGCGTGGGACACGAATTTTCTCTCCCTATGCAGAACTTCAATCCAGAGATACCAAAAGGGTAGGATGCAGCTAAATGAGCTTCACGGTACGTAGGGTGTGAAACAAAATCGTCGCCAGGGCGATCGCACCAGCAACAATGACAAAGTACAAAACGACTCCCATTCTGTTTCTCCTCAAGTTGCAATAATTGCTCCTAGGATGAAGAGCACCCTAGGCTGTGCCTACAAAACTAACATCACTAAATCGTTTTTGCGCCTCACTGACGGGACGATCTTTGCCCTCCTCTTGCCAGTAGTTAATGATTTCGGTGGCACGGTTGAGGAGTTCAATGCGCTCGGCTTCCGTAATCCAAGATTTCTTCTCTAACTCCGCCTTGAGGAGTTCCCAAGCGTCGGTGCGCGGCCAAAAGAAGTAGGAGGTGAGGGGGCTTGTCCCTTTGCCAACAATTTGATCGACAGCGATCGCCACGTCTTTCTCTAACCAAAGCACTCTTAGGGTAAAACGGGACAACTCTAACCTCCTAGAACTGATTTTTCACAAAAGACCATCCTCTATAATAACCAATCAGACCAACTGCATACAAGTTTCTGGAGAGCCACAGTTGAGTACCCCCTGTGCCTGTGTCTTTTTTGATATTGACGGGGTGATTCGCGACGTCAGTCGTTCCTATCGCCGTGCCCTAGCGGATACCGTTGAGCATTTTACGGGGGGTGCCTATCGTCCCAGTCAAAAGGAAATTGACGACCTCAAGGCGGAAGGCTGCTGGAATAACGACTGGGAAGGATCCCGCGAACTCATTTATCGCTACTTTGAACGTCAAGGAAAACCCCGTTCCCAAGTGCCCTTGGACTACAAACGCTTGGTGATCTTTTTTGAAGAGCGCTATAGCGGTGAAAATTGGTCAGGCTATATTCAAGATGAGCCCCTACTGGTGGATGTTGCCTATTTTCAGAGCCTCGATCAAGCCCAGATCCACTGGGGGTTTGTCAGTGGTGCCACGCGGGACTCGGCAGAATATGTCCTGAAACACCGTTTGGGTTTGGATCAGCCCCTGTTGATCGCCATGGAAGATGCCCCCGGCAAGCCTGACCCCACAGGACTCTGCATGGCCTACCGTCAGACCAGTGATCAAGAAACGATTCCCGCCTTTTATGTGGGGGATACCGTGGCGGATATGCAAACCGTTGTCAATGCTCGCAAAGAACAAGCAACAACGCCGTGGATTGCCCTCGGAGTGATTCCTCCCCATGTCAAGCCCGAAGATCGGCGACGCTATGGCGATCGCCTGCGCTCAGCGGGAGCCAGTGCAGTCTTTGAACGCACCCGCGACATTACCCCAACGGTGGTGGCAGCGTTCTTAGGGCAATTGGCTGCCCACGACTCAAACTGCGGGCAATAAGATCGCAGCGTTCATTCCCGACATCGCCGCTATGGCCGCGTACATGGCGCCATTGGACTAAGGGATCATTGAGGGCATCTAACTCCTGCCACAGGTCTTGGTTGAGAACCGGCTTTTTGGCGGCTGTTTTCCAGCCCCGCCGTTTCCAGTTGTGGATCCACTCAGTAATTCCCTTGAGGACATACTCGCTGTCGGTGTAAAGGGCGATCGCGCGCCCAGGCGCCAGTTGGTGCCATGCCTTGAGGGCTTCAATAGCAGCCTGTAATTCCATGCGATTATTCGTAGTGGCCGGGTGGTGTCCTCCAAGCTCCTGCACAGAGCCATCGGTAAAGTAAATAACCACGCCCCACCCCCCCGGTCCTGGATTGCCTTCACAGGCACCATCGGTATAGATGGCACGAATATAGGTCATGGGTCTCTAGATTCCCCAAATACTAAAAAAGGGTGGCCAGAACACCACCCTGCAAACAAATGGATACCAAAGATTACTTGATGCTGACTTTGGCGCCGGCTTCCTCGAGTTCTTTCTTGGCGGCTTCGGCGTCTTCTTTGGTAGCACCTTCTTTCACGGGTTTGGGTGTGGATTCCACCACTTCCTTGGCTTCCTTGAGACCCAAGCCCGTCAAAGAGCGCACCACTTTGAGCACAGCAATCTTCTTGTCGGCGGGGACTTCTTCAAGAATGACATCAAAGGCGGTTTTCTCTTCGACTTCTTCTGCGGGAGCAGCCGCAGCACCAGCGACGGGCGCGGCCACCATCATCCCACCGACGGGCGCAGCGGCACTGACGCCAAAGGTCTCTTCAATTTGCTTGACCAGCTCGGCCGCTTCCAACAGGGTCAAGGATTTCAACTTTTCGAGAATTTCATCGGTTGCAGCAGACATTGTAAACTCCTATCGTTTCAAAGTTGGAAAACAAGAACAGGTGGCTTCCCGAGGGAAACCGAAAACAGGATCGATCTATTCCGCACCTTTGTCGGCGATCGCCTGCGTTGCCCGCGCCAAGGAAGCAGGAACTTCCTTGATGCCAATGGCAATCTTCGCTGTGACGGCATTGAGGGCACCGGCAATCTGGGCCATGAGTTGTTCTTTTGAGGGCAGATCACCAATGGCCTTCACTTGCGCTTCGTCAAGGGCACGTCCCTCCATGACCCCACCGCGGAGGGTGGTTTTCTTTGTGGCCTTCTGGAATTCTTGGTAGGCCTTAATTGCACCTCCAATGTCCTCCTTGACCAAGAGGAACGCTGACGGTCCCTTGAGGAATTGGGTCATGGGTTGCCAAGTGTCACTTTCTTTGACCGCCAATTCCATCAGCGTATTTTTCGTAACCTTGCAACTGGCATTGCACTTGCGCAAGCGTTGCCGCAAATCCTTCATCTCGGCATCGGTGAGACCCTGGTAGTCAATCACCAATGCCATTTGTGACTCCCTCAGGCGTTCCTTGAGCTCCGCCACAATTTCTTTTTTGTTTGCTAGCGTGCGTCCCACGCGCATCACCTCCTCTAGTCAGTGAAAGAAAAACCCCAGCAGTGGTGCCGGGGCGATCGCCCAATCGCAACGGATGGACTTCGCAAACCTCGGCAGGAAGATTATGTCTCAGCCAGACCCCTGCGGTCTTCGGTTTTAGTCTTGAGTTGTCAAGTATTGGGCAATAGGCAAGTCCTCCTTAGACGGCTTCGGCCAGTTTTAGCTCCCGCAGAGCATTAATGTCCACCTGAATGCTCGGCCCCATTGTCGCCGCCACATAGACACTGCGCCAGTAGCGCCCCTTGGCACCACTCGGGCGGTTGCGGTCAATGCTTTCTTGCAGTGCCTTGAGGTTAACGAGCAGGTCTTCGGCGCTGAAGCTGGCTTTGCCAAAGAGCACATGGACAATCCCGGTGCGATCGGCGCGGAATTCCACTTTCCCCGCTTTGAACTCCTGAATTGCTTGGGGCAAGTCAAAAGTCACCGTACCCGCCTTGGGGGAGGGCATGAGCCCCCGCGGACCCAGAATCCGACCCACTTTGGCCACTTGGGGCATCATATCGGGGGTGGCAATGAGGAGGTCAAAGTCCATCCGCCCCTTTTGAATTTCGTCAATCAGCTCCTCTGAGCCCACAAGGTCGGCACCGGCGGCACTGGCTTCGGTCACTTTTTCACCACGGGCAATCACCGCCACGCGAATGGTTTGACCGGTGCCCTTAGGGAGCGCCACGGTAGTACGCAATTGTTGATCTGTATATTTCGGATCAATGCCCAAGCGGATGTGGGCCTCGGCCGATTCAGGAAATTTGGCTGTGGCCGTTTCCTTGAGCAATTGTAAGGCCTCAAGGGGAGCGTAGGGACGATCCTCCACCTTGGCATAGAGTTCGCGCAGTCGTCGCGAGAGTTTACGCATCAGAATTTACCTCCACGGGGTACCAACGAAACAAAGTTTCTCCCCCAACACAACAAAGGGCTCAATAGGAACACACTCAGAAAGCTTTAGTCGGTAATGGTCACGCCCATATTGCGGGCCGTGCCTTCGATAATCCGCATGGCCGCTTCAATATCGTTGGCATTGAGATCTGGCATTTTCTTCTCAGCAATTTCCCGCAGTTGGGCACGGGTGATGCTGCCCACTTTTTTCTTGTTGGGTTCGCCGGAGCCCTTTTCAATGCCAGCGGCTTTTTGAATCAGTACGGAAGCGGGTGGGGTTTTGAGAACAAAGGTGAAACTGCGATCTTCATAGACTGAAATTTCAACGGGAACCACCATCCCCACTTGATCGGCGGTGCGAGCATTGTACTCTTTGCAGAACATCATGATGTTCACACCGTGCTGACCAAGGGCTGGGCCAATGGGGGGAGCAGGGTTGGCTTTACCTGCTTGAATGGCAAGTTTAATAACTGCGACGACCTTTTTCGCCATAGTAAGTTCGCGTCCTAATCTACTTTTTCCACTTGAGTGACTTCGAGTTCGACCGGTGTTTCGCGGCCAAAAATCGAGAGTAATGCTTTCAGTTTGCTGCGCTCAGCACTGACTTCAATGACCTCTCCCTCAAAGTCCTTAAAGGGACCATTGAGAACTTTGATCTTATCACCACTGTTGAGATCAATGCGGTGAACCGGTTCTTGTTCTTGGGCTTTGCGGAAGATGCGCTCCACTTCGGCTGGACTCAGGGGCATAGGCTTGACGTGACCGCGTCCCCGGCCTGTACTGCGGCGCTGCTCGGCACCGACAAAGTTAATCACATTGGGGGTGTTTTTAATCACCTGCCAAGCTTCATCATCAATTTGCCATTCGCCGGTTTCGGG
>NZ_JACOMP010000181.1:0-5572 GCF_014466085.1 Thermosynechococcus sp. OHK43 | reverse complement strand
TCTATGAGCCTAAAACTTGGGGATGTCGTACCCAACTTTACCCAAGCCTCCTCCATGGGAGACATCAACTTCTACGAGTGGGCAGGGGATAGTTGGGTTGTCCTGTTCTCCCATCCAGCGGATTACACCCCCGTTTGCACGACAGAACTGGGGGAAGTGGCACGGTTACGCCCAGAATTTGAGAAGCGCAATGTCAAAGTCTTGGCTCTGAGTGTCGATAGTGTGGAGTCCCACCTCGGCTGGATCAAAGACATCGAAGAAGTGAACAACGTCAAGGTGGATTACCCGATTTTGGCCGACGAGGACAAAAAAGTCTCCAACCTCTACGACATGATCCACCCCAACTCCCTGAACAACCTGACAGTGCGCACAGTCTTTATCATTGACCCCCAAAAACGCCTGCGCCTGACCATGACCTATCCTGCCAGCACAGGCCGCAACTTTGCTGAGATTCTGCGGGTCATTGATTCGCTGCAACTGACGGACAACTACAGTGTGGCAACTCCGGCCAACTGGCAAGAGGGTCAAGAGTGCGTGATTGTGCCTTCCCTCAGCGATGAAGAAGCGAAGCAGAAGTTTCCCAAGGGCTTCAATGCTGTTAAACCCTATCTGCGCTTGACACCTCAACCCAACAAATAGCCTAGATTAGCCTAGACAAGTCATGGCCACACCCTGAGCTGTTCGGGGTGTTTTTTTGTGCCTCGGCAGCATCCCAAGATAGGATAATTTTGCATGGCAAAACTCAGGAAAGGAATAGAGGCGCAATGCAGCGTTGGATACTTTGGCTTTTGATACCCCTTTTCGTCTGTTTGAGTGGATGCGTCCAAGCAGATATGGTCATCCAGCATCAGGGACAAACGGGGGGGAGCCTAACCTACAGGCTAACGCTGCCTCAGCCCGATCCTCTTTTTACTGAGCAAGTCATCCAGCAGGCGCACCGCTTGGGGGGAGCGGTCAAGCAGCGCGATAAAACCCATCTTCAGGTGACGATTCCCTTTGACACCAGCCAGCAATTGGCCACCGTCCTCAATCGCATTGGTCGTGTGCCCTATCTTTCCCAAGTCACTGCTAAGGCGGATATTTTTGACCAGAACCTGTTGCTCTTTGTCCGGGAACGCTTTCGCTATGACATTGACCTGCGACCCTTGGGTATTGAGTCCCGTGATCAAGCCGTTCTGGTGGCACCGCGGTCACTGCTGAATTTTCAGCTTGCCCTAGAAACCCCTTGGGGGGGACACCCGATTGAACGCCCAGCCATGGCGAAGGACACAGTTGTGAACCCCCATGTTCAGCGGGGGGGCGATCGCCTGACTTGGACATTGATACCTGGTTATCTCAATCACCTAGAGGCAGTCTATTGGTATCCCAGTCCCTTGGGGTGGGGTACCTTGGTCATTGTTGGCCTACTGATGTTGGGCAGTTGGCTGCGCACCCGTCTTAGCGGTTCTGCCTAAGATTCCCATGCGATGGTCTGGTCCCCCGGGGAGTTGGCAACGGTATCTTGCCTATTTAATTACAGGACCTCTGACTGTCCTCAACCTCTGGGTGGCGGAGCAAGTTTACCTCTATTTTGAATATCCGATTAATATTCTTGTCATTGCCGCCATCTTGGCTTTTTTGCTCAATCAAGTGGTGATTCGTCTTTGTGCTCGCGGTCTGCAGCGACGGCAGGCGATCGCCCTTGTGTTACTGATTACTCTTTTGGTGGTCAGTGTATTGATGCTGTTGCTGCTCCCCCTTGCGATTCAACAGGCGGAAGAACTCCTGAATCAACTGCCAGAGTTGGCAGATACCAGCAATCAAAATTTGCGCCATCTGGATCAACTCCTGCGCCGCTACCAATTCCCCGTGGGGGTGAATGACTTGATGGAAGAGCTGACGATTCAGGTCAAAGGAATTGCTGCCCTGTTACCCAGTGTTGCCATTACAACTGTAACTAGGTTTTTTGATACTCTCTTGGTGTTGATTCTAACAGTGTATATGCTCTTTTATGGGAGTGGGATTTGGCGCGGGCTAATGCAACTGGTACCCAAGCCTTGGCGGCAGGTGGTGGATGACGCTTTGCGCCTGAATATTCGCAGTTTTTTTTCAGCGCAACTGTTTCTGGGGCTGTTTATGTTTCTTGCCCTCATTCCCTTTATGGTTGCCCTGCAGGTTAATTTTGGCTTTCTTTTTGCCCTTATCATTGGAGTTGCCCAGTTAATTCCTGTGGTAGGGGCAACGCTGGGGATTGGCTTTGTCACCCTGCTCATTCTCTTTCAGGATGCGTGGCTGGCTTTGAATATTTTCCTGATTGCCGTGGTTTTGCAACAGATTAAGGACAATGTGCTTGCCCCCAAGTTACTAGGGAATTTGATGGGACTCAACCCTCTCTGGCAGTTTATTGCCCTGCTCATTGGCGCGCGGGTGGCAGGCTTCTTGGGAATTTTGCTGGCGATTCCCCTGGCAGCAACGGTGAAAGTGGTTCTAGAGTCCCCTCCTGCCCCAGAGGGGTAGCTGACGGCGCGGATCGGAAAGTTTTGATCAACGCACACACCCCATGGCCAAAAACAGTCATAGTAATGGCGTTTGTGCCACCACCAATGACCCCACCAATCAAGGGCAGGGCCCGAACCATCACACTTCTGCCAGCAATTCTGCCAACAATTCGTTGAGCCAGGGGCCGCGGTAGCTGTTGGATGACTTTTTGCAGCAATTGGGGTAATTTTTTTTCCACCGACCGTCTGACGACGGTGTTGAAAACTTGCCGACACAATTCGGTGCCAAAGTACTCTGCTAGCTGATTAGCGGTAACTCCAGAAGCAACGGAAATCAGTATCATTAGCACATTTTCATCTTCGACATCTAGGCCATAGATGGTAAAGAGGGCTGCTGTTAGCTTCGTTTGAGAATAGACAAAGGAGCCAATGTCCAGCACCAGGCCAAGCCAACCCATCAGGCCAGTGACTACACCAGTGCCAAAGGACCAGAAAGTGGCCTCGTAAATGGCATGGTTGGCCATGCGATCGCGATCGCCCTGCCACTGAGGATCGCAGAGAAACTGGTGTCCCCATTCTTGCCCCTCCTGTACGGCGCCGAGCAGACCGGCCCAAGAGAAGTCAGCTGGCTGGGGCATAGGCACACTCCTGATGGGGGATGGTTCACTGATTTATCTATTGATTATCCATCGATCAGTTGCTAAGTATGCACGCCAAGCCAATAATTTTCGGAATGACTATTTGGGCACCGCTGCCGTGAGTACCTCGTGTCCGTCAGCCGTGACGAGGACATCGTCTTCAATGCGCACCCCAATGCCGCGCCAGCGATCGCCAATCTCGGGCTGACCCTCGGCGGGGGTTGCTTCAGGATGAATATAAATCCCTGGCTCAACCGTCAACACTTGCCCCGGCTGGAGGGTCACCCATGTCTCCTTGTTGTGCTTGTAAAGACCGACATCGTGGACATCGAGTCCCAGCCAGTGACCGGTGCCATGCATAAAGAAGGTGCGGTACTTCTGGGTCTGATTCTCTTTCCCTTCATTGATGAGGGTCTCAATTTCCCCGCGCAGCAGGCCAAGGTCAACCAAGCCTTCAACAATCACCTGCACCGCTGCATCGTGGATTTGGTTGTAGGTATTCCCCGGTCGCACCTGCTCAATTGCCGCTTTTTGGGCAGCGAGGACAATATCATAAATCGCCTTTTGTTCGCCGGTAAACTGGCCACTTACAGGAAAGGTGCGGGTAATATCGGCGTTGTAGTAACGATAGGCACAGCCCGCATCAATCAGGAGCAAGTCTCCTGCTGCCATTTGCCGTTGGTTTTCGGTGTAGTGGAGCACACAGGCATTCGGACCTGAGGCAACAATTGAAGGATAAGCAGGGCCATCGCCTCCCCGTAGGCGAAACACATGCTCTATCTCTGCTTGGATCTCGTATTCCCAGCGCCCCGGAGCAGCCAGTTCGCGGGCACACTGATGGGCTTCGACAGTGATGGCGATCGCCCGGCGGATCAAGGCCAGTTCCGCTGCTGATTTAATTTGCCGCATGGGTGCCAAGAGAATACTGGGATCCGCGATCGCCCGCGGACCTGTGCCCCGTTTTGGTAGCGTCGCCAGCAGCCGCTGGTAGTGCTTGAGAATCAGTTGATTAAAACGCTCGTTGCGACCAAAGTGGTAGTACAGCGGATCCCCCGTCTCCAAATAGCGGGGCAGGTGCTCCTCTAGCTCACCAATGGGATATACAGCATCGGCGCCTAACTCCTCCTTAGCCGCGTCTACGCCAAGGCGTGCCCCTGTCCAAATTTCTTGGCTGAGATCCTTGGGCTGCACAAAGAGCACATAGCGATGCTCGCTGTGGTTGGGCGCAAAAACAGCAACCGCCTCTGGCTCATTAAAGCCCGTGAGATAGTAAAAATTACTGTCTTGGCGAAAGTTGTAGTCCACATCATTGTGCATGATGGCGCGCGGGGCACTACAGAAAACAGCCACACCTGTGCCCAATTTCTCTAAAAACTGCTGCTGTCGTTGCTGGTACTCTGCTTTCATCGCGCCCTGAAAAACGGGTTAACCCTTGGGAATGATCACCCTGAAATGGTTTGGTGGGGGCGGAGGGACTTGAACCCTCACGACTTGTTTAAGGTCAACGGATTTTCATCCTCCTGCCGCTTTCGCGACCACCCCTTGGGTGTTGAGGATTGGACTCTCCCTTTACCCGCGTAGAGGATCTACGGTAGGGTAGCTCCCGTCGAGTCTCTGCACCTTCCGTTTCCGTGGGTATGCTCCTGGGAAACGGCTTGGCTCAGGATTGCCATATTTGCCCTGGGGACAAACGTAGGTTTCCCTGAATTTGAGAGCATTCACTTAATAGATTTCTCTACTAAGGCTCAATTGCTTAAGTCCGCAGCGTCTACCATTCCGCCACGCCCCCTTAAGTACCGCTACTATACCACCTTGGCTTTGGGGGATGCAATTCCTACTGGCATTGGTAATAAGCCCGCAAAGCCTCCAGAAGACCCTGGTTTTCGCTGTCACGGCGCACCGCTACCCGGAAGTAAGAGGCGCCCAATTCGGGAAAGCTGCAACAATCGCGAATCAAGATGCGATGTTGCTGCAGGAGGTAGGTTTGCAGGGGCAAAATGGAGCCGGTTGCTTGAATGAGTAAAAAGTTTGCCTTGCTCTTGGTCACCACCTTTAGTTTGGGCAAAGCGTTCAGCGCAGCGGCAAAGGCATGGCGTGTGGGTGGCAGCCACTGCCATGTGTGCTCCTGAAAGGGGCGATCCCCTAAAGCCGTAACGCCAGCGATGATGGCCAGACTATTCACACTCCAGGGATCTCGCCATGCTCGCCAGCGCTGCCAACGTTCGGGCGAGGAGAGGGCATACCCTAGACGCAGACCCGCTAGACCATAGAACTTTGTCAGCGATCGCAGAACAATTAAATTGGGGTACTCAGGCACAGCCGCTATTAGAGACTCGTTTGCCGCCGGCGGCAAAAAGTCCATAAAGGCCTCATCCACCACCACTAAGGCACCTGTCTCTAACAGGGGTTGGAGATGATTCCGCGACCAGAGATGCCCACTGGGGTTATGGGGGTTGT
>NZ_JACOMP010000180.1:0-2591 GCF_014466085.1 Thermosynechococcus sp. OHK43 | reverse complement strand
CTTCTATCTCCATAGGCTGACATGATTAAACTGCGTCTCAAACGCTACGGTAAAAAGCGGAACGCCACCTATCGTATTGTGGCCATGAATAATACCGATCGCCGCGATGGGCGTGCCCTTGAAGAATTGGGCTTTTACGATCCAATCCATGATGAAGTGCGCCTCAACGAAGAGGCTATCAAGCGGCGTTTGGCGCAGGGGGCACAACCCACAGATACGGTGCGGCGGCTCTTTGTCAAGGCGAATCTTCTCCCCGAAACTGCCCAAAAATAGGCAATGACTGAGTCGGCTGCCCCCAACTACGCTGCCTTGATTCGCTTCCTGCTTGAACCCTTTATGGAAGCACCAGAAACCCTGCGGCTCCATGCAGAATTTTCCCCTGCTAATTCTCGCATTTGGGTACGTCTTGCCTTTGCTGGCGAGGATAAAGGCCGGGTTTATGGTCGTGGCGGTCGCAATCTCCAGGCCATTCGAGCGGTTTTACAGGCTGCTGCCCAAGCCGCTGGTCAGCAGGTTTACTTAGATGTTTATGACGCTGCCAAAAGTACGCCTAAAATAGATCATCAAAGGAGCGATCGCCCACGGCGCTCCCGTCGTCGTTTTTATCCATCATCAAGGAGGCAAAGTTAGCGCGTGGCTGAAGTCCGTTTAGGTGAAAACGAATCCATTGAGTCCGCCCTACGGCGATTCAAGAAAAAAATCCAAAAAGCAGGTATTCTTTCGGAAGTCAAGCGGCGTGAACGTTACGAAAAACCCAGCCTGCGCCGCAAACGCAAACAGGAGGCCGCCCGCAAGCGCAATCGCTAAGTTTAGGGTATGACCACGAGGGAAAGCCTCACCATTGACCTCCACAGCATTGAGAGTGCGATCGCCCTTGTCGGTGAGCAAGAAGCCAACCTGCGCATCTTTGCCGCCCAAACAGGGGCGACCCTTGTTTTAAGGGGACGGGATCTCTATATCACTGGCACCCCTGCTCAAATCCAACTCTGCCAACAACTCATTCAAGACCTCAGTACCCTCTGGCGGGAGGGGCGTCCTGTGTCGGGGGTGGATATTCTCACGGTCCGCCATGCCTACGATACTCAGCAGCGGGAAGCCCTCCAAGAGCTGCAACAGGATATTCTAGCTCGCACCCGCCGCGGTGACATTATTCGCGCTAAAACCTTTCGCCAGCGCCAGTACGTTCAAGCAATTCGTAGCCACACCCTCACCTTTGGCATTGGGCCCGCGGGCACCGGCAAAACTTTCTTGGCCACGGTCCTAGCGGTCCAAGCCCTACTGGCGGGCACCTATGAGCGGTTAATTCTAACACGGCCTGCAGTGGAAGCGGGTGAGCGGCTTGGCTTTCTGCCGGGAGATCTACAGCAAAAAATTGATCCCTATCTGCGCCCCCTCTACGATGCCCTCTACGAGCTAGTAGAGCCGGAGAAAATTGGCAACCTGATGGAGCGGGGCGTGATTGAAGTAGCCCCCTTGGCCTATATGCGGGGGCGTACGCTGAATAATGCCTTTGTCATCCTCGACGAGGCTCAGAACACCACTCCTGCCCAGATGAAAATGGTGTTGACCCGTATTGGTTTTAACTCCTGCTTGGTGGTGACCGGGGACTTGACGCAAACCGATCTACCAGAACATCAAACCTCTGGCCTCAGTGTGGCTACGAAAATTCTCAAGGATGTCGAGGGGATCGCATTTTGTTATCTAACCAAGGGGGATGTAATTCGCCATCCCCTTGTCGAGCGGATTATTGATGCCTACGATCGCCATGAGCAGGCCTTGTGCCCTAAGCCAAAAGATCGCGCATCTGAGCATAGCGATCGCTCACCCAAGGCCAATTAACCACCTGCCACCAAGCCTCTAGGTACTGATCGCGACGGTTGCGATAGGTCAGGTAGTAAGCATGTTCCCACAGATCATTGCCCAAGAGGGGCACTTGCCCTTGCATCAGCGGAGAATCTTGGTTTAGCGTGGTGGTAATAGTCAAATTCCCTTGGGGCGTAAGCACAAGCCAGACCCAGCCACTGCCAAAGTGCTGCAGACCTGCCTGCTGAAACTGGGTTTGAAACTCTGGAAACGAGCCAAAAGTGTCTTCTATTGCTATGGCGAGGTCCCCCGTGGGCTCACCGCCGCCATTCGGTGCCATACTTTGCCAAAAGAGGGAATGGTTAGCATGGCCACCGCCGTGGTTGCGCACAGTTTCTTGGATAGCGGTGGGGAGTTGGTGAAGGTGGGGCAGGAGTTCTTCGATGGCCAGCCCGTGCCATTGACGGTAGGGTGTCAGTGCCTTGTTGAGAGTGTTGACATAGGCTGCATGGTGTTTGTCGTGGTGCAGACGCATTGTCTCTGCATCAATCACTGGCTCTAGGGCCTCGTAGTCATAGGGCAAAGGCGGCAGCGTATAAATTTCTGATGGCTCACCTGCCGCCACGGCTGGGCGCGATCGCAACCACAGTGCAGCAGCACTGCCGACTAGGAGGCTGAGGGTTTGACGACGGGTTAGGCGCATAACGAGTACGTGAAATGTTCCCGCTAATAGTCTAAGCCCCTCGGAATTATTCTTGGCGCAGCAGGAGTTGTTGGGCTTGGCTGGG
>NZ_JACOMP010000179.1:0-4029 GCF_014466085.1 Thermosynechococcus sp. OHK43 | reverse complement strand
GGGGATCAAGGGAGTGGCTGCCATTCCCTCCCTAGGCGGCGTTCTCTAGGGGCTATAGTTAAAGATGTATGCCTGCAATCTCCCTAGGAGTTGCATCACGTAACCAAGATCATTCCAAGTGCTATGACGATCGCCCCGAGCCGCTCCCTCGCTGACCTTTGCCGAGCTGATTTTCCGATTTTGGCGCGACAGGTCCACGATCGCCCCTTGATTTACTTTGACAATGCGGCCACCTCCCAGAAGCCCTTGGCAGTTCTCAATACCCTTGAGGACTACTATCGGCGCTATAACGCTAATGTCCATCGGGGGGTACACACCCTCAGTGCTGAGGCCACTACCGCCTATGAAGGGGCACGGGAAAAGGTGGCGCGTTTTGTCAATGCTGCCCATCCCGAGGAAATTATCTATACTCGCAATGCCAGTGAGGCGATTAACCTCGTGGCCTATAGTTGGGGCATGAATACGCTGCGGGACGGGGATGAAATTATCCTGACGGTGATGGAGCACCACAGTAATTTGATTCCGTGGCAGTTTGTTGCCCAAAAAACCGGTGCTCGCCTTAAGTTTGTTGAACTGACGCCAGAGCAAACCTTTGACCTCAACCACTACGAAAGCCTTTTGAGCGATCGCACGCGCTTAGTGGCTGTGACCCATGTGTCCAACACGCTGGGGTGCCTCAACCCGATTCCCGAGATTGTCCGCCTTGCCCATGCCAAGGGGGCGCGGGTATTGGTGGATGCCTGCCAAAGTGTGCCTCACCTCCCCATTGATGTACAGCAGTTGGGTTGCGATTGGCTAGTGGCCTCTGGCCATAAAATGTGTGCCCCCACGGGTATCGGCTTCCTCTGGGGACGCTCGGAACTCCTGCGGCAAATGTCCCCCTTCTTGGGCGGCGGTGAAATGATTGCCGATGTCTTTCTTGACCATGCTACCTACGCTGATATTCCCCATAAGTTTGAAGCGGGAACGCCGGCCATTGCGGAGGCGATCGCCCTGGGGGCAGCGGTAGATTACCTGAGTCAGTGGGGGATGGCACGCATCCATGCCTACGAGCAGGAACTCACGGCCTACCTCTTTGAACGCCTCCAAGAGCTTCCTGCTGTCACGGTCTATGGCCCCAAATCAGGCGATCGCGCTGCCTTGGCCAGCTTTACGGTTGGTGAGGTGCACCCCCACGATCTCTCGACTATCCTGGATCAGTCGGGAATTGCGATTCGGGCAGGCCACCACTGCACTCAGCCTTTGCACCGCTATTTAGGGGTTCAATCCACGGCACGGGCTAGCCTTTACTTCTACAACACCCGCGCTGAAATTGATCAGTTTATTGCTGCTTTGGGGGAAGCGATTGCCTTCTTTAGCGAGGTCTTTGCCTAGAGCTTGAGGCTGAGCAGTTCACTGGCTTGGGCCTGAAAACCGGCACTGGTGAGGGCATGGCGGGCGCGATCGGCATCCTCAACGCGAAACTGTGGCCCTAGGCGTACGTACTGGGCATGGTAGCCATCGGTTACTTTGACCACCACCGGCACCTTGGGCATTTCTCCCGCCTGTTGCTTAAGCACTTCCGAGAGGCGACTTTGGGCCTGAATGTCCCCCGCCTGCTCTACGGGCAAATCCACAAGCACCAGTTTCACCTCTTCAAGGGGCTCGGCATCTTCAATCAGTAGTTGGGGGCGATCGTCACGCATTTCTAGGGTGCCCCACAGCAATAGGCGGTGATCAAGCTGCAATTGCCCATGAATTCGCTCATAGGCCTTGGGAAAAACCACCGCTTCCGCCTGACCCGTGAGGTCTTCCAACTGGACAATGGCCATTCGCTCGCCGCGCTTGGTGGTAATGGCCTTCAGTGCCGTCAGCAGGGCAATCACACTCACCACCCCTTGACCTGTGTGCTGTTCAAGATCGGCCAAGCTAATGGGGGCAATCATGGCCGCTGGCCGGTGAATATCCTTGAGGGGATGGTTCGATACATAAAATCCCAGTAGGTCTTTTTCTTGGCGGAGCTTTTCGGCATCGGGTAAATCATCAACCGGGGGCGCACTGGGGGCTGGGTCATAGCTGCCCTTGGATTCATTGTTGGAGCCCCCCGCCAACATATCAAAGAGATTCACTTGCCCCACCGCCCGATCTTTGGCGCGCCCCTGTGCCCACTCCAGCACGAGGGGGAGATCCTGCATCAGTTGGTTGCGGTTGCGCTGGGGATGGAGACTATCCATGGCACCGCAGGCAATCAGGGATTCAAGGGCGCGACGGTTGAGAATGCGACTATCGCCCCCTGCCCGGGGAACCCGTTCGCAAAAATCCGCTAAACTTTGAAAGGTGCCGCCCTCTGCCCGTGCCTGCAAAATGGCCGCAATCACCCCTTGCCCGACATTGCGCACTGCCGATAGACCAAAAAGAATTTTTTGGCCCACAGGAGTAAAGTCAATATCTGAGTGATTCACATCGGGGGGTAACACCTCAATCCCCATGCTCAGGCAGGTGGCAATATAGCGCTGTACCTTGTCTTGGTCGCCACTATTTGCTGTGAGCAAGGCTGCCATATACTCGACGGGAAAGTTGGCCTTGAGAAATGCCGTTTGATAGGTAACGTAGCCGTAGGCCGTGGAGTGGGACTTGTTGAAACAATTAGCGGCGATCGCCCCATTGGCCAAAAGAAAGTTGTGATCCCTGGCAACACCAATGTCATAGACCGCTTGCCACCCCACCAACTGCCGGCCAACAATCTTCACGCTTCACCTTTCCAAACGCTGCGCTCTCTATTCTAATCGTCGCACTGTGTCGCGAGCGGGAATCCGCACATCTCGCAGGGGCATCCCCCTGAGACACTGGTAGTGAGCCACCAACCAGTTGGGGGTTTGCACACCAATACTGGCGAGAGCCGCCACGGTGGGAAAAGGCCACAGTCGCTCAAAGATCACTTCCCCCTGCCAGTCAAATTGCAGAAAATAGCAGCCCACGGGTGCCTGCAAGTAATCTAGGAGTCGTCGTCCGAGGGCATAGAGGGTTTGTCGCTGGCGATCGCTGGCATGGATGGGTAACTGCCATGTCCCTTCAAGGCAGCCAATAATTTCGCCAAAGAGCGTCCCCTTTGCCGTTTGGGCCAGGGGCAACTGATAGAGACCCCCTGTGCCGGTTCCTATTCCCCACTGGGAAACCAAGGGGCCCAAAGCTCGACACTGCTGCCAAAGGTGGGATGATGCCCAATGGGTAAGGCTATAGTCCAGTACCGCTGCTTGGGGAGCGATCGCCATCGGGGCATCGAGGGGACAAACCACAATCTCGGCACTGCTGTGACATTGTTGCAGCACGGGTACCACTTTTGTGACTACTTGCTCCGCAGACAGTTCGGCCTCCCTTGGCTGTGCCGCACACCAGATCCGTATTTTCAATCCTCCCATCCTCCTGCTGCTAGGGCAGCTCACCAGCGTTCCATGAGCATCACCTGCTGTGCTAAGAAAATCACATCCGCCAAAGTTTCATTGTAGGTGTGGGCAGTCAAGTTGCGATCCTCTGCCCTTTGCAGGGCTAAGCGGACTTCCTCGGGGGTGAGTAGGCAGTTCCTGCAAAGCTACCTGTGCCCTTGGGGCGATCGCTCATCCTTCCCTAAACCATCTACTCAATGCCGGCTGCGATCACTGGCGATCAATAGTCGGCAGACACTTCTGACAAATCCACCCCAGCTGCTGCATCGATCAACGATCAAGTTAGACATCTCTAGGCGCATCCGCAACTCATCTCAAAGCCCCACGGGTAGCCGAGCCGAATCCATGGACCTTGACGGGGAGCCCTGCCAAAAGTCTGCTAGGATGTTTTTGGGTTCCTGCGGAGCTCACCCTTTGATTCCTGCTCACCTAAGTATGAAAGCTGGGAATCAGGCCAATCCGCGCAGGTTGTAATGAGGCTAATCCCTGCTGTTGTTGCTGGCGGGCTTGGGCGGCCAAGAGGGTTTGCAGATTCCGCAATTCGGCACGCAGTTGACTGTTTTCTTTTTCGAGGCTTTCAATCTTCAGTTTCACTTGAGTGAGTCGC
>NZ_JACOMP010000178.1:0-3731 GCF_014466085.1 Thermosynechococcus sp. OHK43 | reverse complement strand
TTCGAGGGCTGGCACACCAATTTCTCTTGGGGGCGCAATCAAATCACTGTGGAAAAGATGCAGCAAATTGGTGAGGTCTCCCGTAAACACGGATTTAAGCCACTCCTGTTGAACCCTCAGTAAAACCAAAAGGAACCCACTCGCCTATGGCAAACGAACGTCGCACGCTTCTGTTGGAGTTTGAAAAGCCCCTCGTGGAGCTAGAAGCCCAAATTCAGCAGGTGCGGGATAAGTCTTCGGAGTTTGGTGTTGATGTCTCAGAGCAAATCCGTGAATTGGAGGAGCGCGCCAGGCAACTGCGCTATGAAATTTTTAGTAAGCTGACACCGGGACAAACCCTTCAGGTGGCTCGCCATCCGCGCCGTCCCAGCACGTTGGATTACATCCAAGCCATTAGTGAAGAGTGGATCGAACTTCATGGCGATCGCCGGGGCAGTGATGATCCCGCCATTGTCGGTGGTATCGGTCGGCTCAATGATCAACCGGTCGTGATGCTAGGGCAGCAAAAGGGTCGCGACACCAAAGATAATGTGGCTCGCAATTTTGGCATGGCCTCCCCCGGGGGCTATCGCAAAGCCCTGCGTCTGATGGAGCATGCCAACCGCTTTCAGATGCCCATCCTCACCTTCATTGATACACCGGCGGCTTGGGCGGGGGTGGAGGCGGAAAAGTTTGGCCAAGGGGAAGCCATTGCCTACAATCTACGGGAGATGTTCCGCTTTGAGGTGCCAATCATCTGTACTGTGATTGGCGAAGGTGGGTCTGGTGGTGCTTTGGCCATTGGGGTGGGCGATCGCCTGCTGATGTTTGAACACGCCGTCTATAGTGTGGCGCCGCCGGAGGCCTGTGCAGCAATTCTCTGGCGCGATGCCCAAAAGGCGCCCCAAGCAGCGGAAGCTCTGAAAATCACGGCTCGCGACCTGCTGAAGCTAGGGATTGTTGATGAAATTGTGCCCGAACCCGTTGGTGCTGCCCATAGCAACCCCGTAGAAGCAGCAGAAAATCTCAAGGCAGCTCTCCTGCGAAATTTGGCGGAAGTGCAAGCCCTCAGCAGTAGTGAACGGCGGGAGTTGCGCTATCAGAAGTTTCGGCGCATGGGTGTCTTTGCTGAAGCGGTATGACCCAACAAGTCCTAATCACCGGAGCCAGTAGTGGCATTGGGGCAGCCACGGCCATTGCCTTTGCCCAAGCGGGATTTAATGTGGTGCTCTTGGGGCGATCGCCCGCCAAACTGGCTGGTGTCCATGCCCAGGTGGTGGCCTATGGCGTTCAAGCCCACACATTTAGTGTGGATTTCAGTGATCCAGAACCCCTGCGATCGCGCCTTGATGAGATTCTCAGTAGTGTTGGCGATGTCCATGTACTGGTGAATAATGCAGGGATGGCAAGAACCGCTCCCCTCATTGATCAACCCTTGGCGGACTGGCAGCAAATCCTGAACGTCAACCTCACCAGTGCCCTCATCTGCTCCCAAGCGGTACTGCCGCAACTACGATCTCGCCAGTGCGGTACGATAGTCAATGTTGTTTCAATTGCTGGACGCCAAGTTTTTCCCGACTGGGGCGCCTACTGTGTCTCGAAGTTTGCCCTCATGGCCTTGACCAAAACGATGGCGGCTGAAGAACGCGCCCACGGTATCCGCGTGATTGCCATCTGTCCCGGCGCCGTTGACACCCCCATTTGGGAAGACGTAGCAGGAGACTTTGACCGCACGGGGATGCTCAGCCCCGAACACATTGCTAACACCATTTTGTACACGACTCAATTGCCGCAAACGGCTTTTGTGGAAGAGCTAGTGGTCATGCCCCTCGGCGGAACCCTCTAGACTCCACCTTGTCCTTTACTTGTCACCCTTTTTATGGCAACGTTCAATATGCCCGATTCGATCATTAACGGTAAAGCGGCCACACCGGCAATTCTGCCCGATCGCAACACCCACCAAGGCAAAGAAGCGATTCCCCACCCACCCCCCCCAGAGGTTGCCAAGGAAGAAATGATGGCGGCAGTACGCACAATTCTACTGAATGTGGGCGAGGATCCCGATCGCGAGGGGTTGCTGAAAACACCCAAGCGGGTCGCTGAAGCAATGCAATTTCTCACCAGTGGTTACAGCCAATCCCTTGAAACCCTTGTCAACGGCGCGATTTTTGATGAAGGCCACGATGAAATGGTCTTGGTGCGCGACATTAACTTCTTTAGCCTCTGTGAGCATCACATGTTGCCTTTCATTGGCAAAGCCCATGTGGCCTATATCCCCAACCAGCGAGTGATTGGCCTCAGTAAATTGGCCCGGGTTGTGGAAATGTATGCGCGGCGGCTGCAAGTTCAAGAACGCCTGACCCGTCAGGTGGCTGAAGCCATTGAAACCGTTCTCGATCCGAAGGGAGTGGCTGTGGTTATGGAAGCAACCCACATGTGCATGGTGATGCGCGGTGTCCAAAAACCCGGCTCTTGGACAGTGACCAGTTCGATGCTGGGGGTTTTCCGTGAAGATCAAAAGACCCGTGAGGAGTTTCTCAACTTGATTCGCCATCAGCCGAACTTTTAGGGAGCAGTCCTTGGGGGGCGATCGCCCCCTTTGGGGTTCTCAAGAACTTAGGCTAGGATGGATAATGAGTGAGATCCTCATGGGCGCATTGTGGAAAGATTTCACTTGTCTCAGTCTGAACATCGCCAACACCCCCAAACGCAACCCCCCTCCCTGAGTGTGGCGAATGCCTACCTGCTGTGGTGTTTGAGCCTCGTCGGGGTCTGCGGCCTGCAACGCTTTTATGTCGGGCAGCCCCTAGTGGGTCTGTTGTACCTAGTCACCTTCGGCGTCTGTGGTGTCGGTCAATTCATTGATCTGTTTCTGATTCCAGGGCTGGTGGATCGCCACAAAACCTACCTGCGGGGACGCTATCTAACAGCAGAGAAGGACCCTGACCTCAGCCCTGCCTCTGGTAGATCGATACACCGTTTACTGCAAGTCGCAAAAGAACATGGGGGCGTTCTCTCAGCAGCCCAAGTAGCCCTCTATACCCATCTAGATCCCCAAACAGTCGAGGAATTGCTCTTTGAGGCTCAGCGACTCGGCTATGCCACAGTATTCAATGACCCCGAGACAGGGGCAGTGCGCTATCGCTTTGATGTCTAGTTCATGCTGCCCTTAGACCCGTTTCAACCCATGGGGGCGATCGCCACCACTTCCCCAGGGACTGGCTCAACTCCAGCGCATTGTTGATGTAGGCATTCCCCTCAGCATTTGGGTCTCGCCCCAGTTAGGTGCCCACCGCCCCGTACAAACCTACGAGGGTCCTCTGGCAGCCCATTTACAGAAACACTGGTGCCACTATCGCGCTTGGATCTTTGCCTTGGCCTGCGGTGCTGTGGTGCGGTTAATCTCACCCCTGTTGACCCACAAAAGCCAGGATCCGGCGGTTTGCGTTCTTTCTGAGAATGGCCAATGGATCGTGAGTTTGCTGGGGGGGCATAGTGCGGGGGGCGATCGCCTCTGTCACATCCTCAGTGCTACCCTTGGCGCAACACCAATTCTCACAGGGGCAAGTTATAGCCAAGGCTACTTTGCCGTGGATACTTGGGGAACAGCCTTGGGGTGGCAACGGGGGGCAGGAGACTGGCATGCGATCGCCAGCCAACAGGCGCAGGGAAAGGCGCTGCAAGTGTATCAAACCTGCGGTAGCGCTTTGTGGCGCACAGGTCTCAGTTCAGACCAGCCCCTTGAGTTAGTC
>NZ_JACOMP010000177.1:0-6336 GCF_014466085.1 Thermosynechococcus sp. OHK43 | reverse complement strand
CCCCCACAGAGGCACCTTCCCCTGCGCCAAAAGCTGAGACTACCCCGGTGACTCCCCAGCTTCTAACCCAAGAACCCAAGGAAATGACCGTGCGGGTGCCGGGGTATCAATTGGATCAACTCGGTGATCTGATGGGGGAATTGCTCATTGAGTGTAACGGTCTGGATTTACAACGGCAACGCCTCCACACCCTACTAGCGGGTCTCAAGCAAAAAGTACGTGCCCTTGAGCGTGCCAACTTTCGTCTGCGCACAGAGTATGACCGTGTCAGTGCCCCCCATTACTTGAGTCCCCAAAACCAGCATGGCTTTGATGTCCTCGAGTTCGATCGCTACACGGATGTGCATCTGCTCTCCCAAGAGGTGATGGAAACGATTGTTCAAGTGCAGGAAATCACCACCGATCTGGAACTGAGCCTAGAGGACACCGAACGCACTGGCCGTGATCTCAACCGCACTGCCAAGCAACTTCAAGCTCGATTTACCCAAGTGCGGATGCGTCCCTTTGCCGACTTGGCCAACCGGTATCCACGGTTAGTTCGGGAACTGAGCCGCGAGCATGGCAAAAACGTCAATCTTGTGATTGAGGGCAGCCACGTTCTCATTGACCGTACTGTGTTGAGTGTCTTGGCGGATCCCCTCTTGCACCTTGTCCGCAATGCCTTTGACCATGGCATTGAACCTGCAGAGGAACGCCAAGCCCTTGGCAAACCCGCCGTGGGAACCATTACTCTAAAGGCAGCCTATCGCGGCAACCGAACCGTGATTACTGTGGCGGATGATGGCCGAGGTCTCAATCCAGAGAAAATTCGCCAAAGGGCACGGCAATTGGGCTTAGCCCAAGATTGGTTGGAAACTGCTAGCGATCGCGACCTCTGGCCACTGATTTTTGAGCCGGGCTTTTCAACGGCCGCGCAGGTGACCAGCCTCTCCGGACGCGGCGTAGGAATGGACGTCGTGCGCACTAATCTGCGTCAAATTCGCGGGGACATCCAGATCCAGAGTACTCCCGGCCAAGGGACGCAATTCACGATTACAATTCCCTACACCCTCTCAGTGGTGCGGGCGCTTTTGATAGAGGCTGCCGGCATGCTTTTGGCAGTACCAACCGAAGACATCGAAGAAATGGTGCTAGCCGATCGCTACCCTGCCATTGAAACCCTTGGCTCAACCCTCATTGACTGGGAAGGCTATCTCATTCCCTTGATTGAGCTGACCCAGATTTTTCACTTTCAGCGTCCCCATCGCCCCGTGGAAATGGAGGGAGCACCCACCATTAACGAACCAACCCTGATGATTATCAGTCAAGGGGACAGTGCCCTTGCCCTGCGGGTTGATCGCCACTGGAGCGAGCAGGAAGTCACCATTCGCCAAGTCGAAGGAGAACTAGCCCTACCCAAGGGCTTTAGTGGCTGCACAATTTTAGGAAATGGCCGCATTGTCCCCCTATTAGATCCTCTTGCTCTCTTTGATTGGTCGCAACAGGAGCGTCCCCCTGCCCCCGTGGCCAGCTCCACTGCCCCTAGGCAAGACACCGTCCTTGTGGTTGATGATTCAGTGAACGTGCGGCGTTTCCTCACCAGTACCCTCGAAAAAGCCGGCTATCGGGTTGAGCAGGCTAAAGATGGTCAGGAAGCCATTGATAAACTCCAAGGAGGACTGCAGGTCAACGCTGTGATCTGCGACATTGAAATGCCCCGCCTCGATGGGTTTGGCGTCCTCACTCAAATTCGCCGCATTCCCCAATGCCAAAACACCCCCGTGATGATGCTCACCTCCCGCACGGGTCAAAAACACCGCCAGCTTGCAGAACGCCTGGGGGCAGCGGCCTACTTTAGCAAACCCTTCCGCGAAAGTGACTTCTTGGCCACCCTTGATCAGTTGATCCACCATGCTTAAAAGCCGTCGCCGTCGCCAGAGCCAACCTGTTGTTTTAGAGCAGTTCTTGACATTTATCGTGCGCCAAGAGCAGTTTGCCGTGCCGATGGCACAGGCCTATCGAGTGATTCCGTTACCCCCTATTCACGGCGATCCATACCAGCGGGGTATTGGCCTTGTCACCTATGAGAATCGGGAAATTTTAGTTATTGATATTGGCCGCTGTCTCTTTGATGCCCCCCTTTCAACCTCAGAAACCGAAAAGCTCAGGTTTTTGCTTATCCTCCAACCCCGACAGGAATGGCTTGGCCTGCCCCTCACAGACCCCCCCATGATTGAGCGCATTCCCCAGGAGGCCATTCATCCGATTCCCCGCAACTATCTCCACTGGGGAAGTATTCACAACGTTAGCTCCCTCATGGTCACCCATCAAGGCGACCAGGAGCTCCCTCCCATCTTTATCGTGGATATTGAGCAGGTCCTGCATACCCTAAAAACTCGATAGTCTGACTGCATTCCTGGATGTGCTAGATGCATCTGGAGGTGAACCAGCCATGGATACGCTGTATGAAACCAACTTTTATCCGTGGATGCAACAGCAAGCCGCATACCTCCGCCAAGGCAACTTGAATTGCTCGATCTTGAGAACTGGCGTGAGGAGATTGACTCCTTGGGCAAAAAAAGAAACGGGAATTGTGCCACTGCCTTGAAGTGTTACCCCCGTCGTGAGCAACGGCATCCCCTAGAAGGCCAGCTCAAGGAAAGCTCCAGACTCAAGCCCTACTTACGAGACTGCCCTTGACCTGGTAAAACAAGAAATGCCCTTTAATCCTGAAGCATTGCCCCAAACCTGCCCCTTTTTGGAAGCGCAAATTTTTGAGGAACTGCTCGACCTCTGGCCTTAGCCAATAGGCTCTATCTCTTGCCAATCAACCATGGGCAGATCTAGACTTGGGGCAGATCTGGACTTGGTTAAATGATGTTTTCCCCTGTCTTTATCTATAGCGATCGCTTCCTAGAACATCGCTGCCCTCAGTTTCACTTTGAGCGGCCCGAACGCCTGTTAGCCATTTGTCGGCATTTGCAAGCCGCATTTCCAGCAGCAGAGTGGCGCGAACCCACCCCTGTCGCAGAAGGCTTGACCCCTTGGCTAGAAAAGATCCACAGTCCGGTGTACTTAGACCAATTAGCCCAAATGGCCGCAGCAGGGGGTGGCTGGTTAGATCCCGATACCTACCTCAATGACCAGAGCGATCGCGTGGCACGGTTAGCCGTACAGGCTTGGCTCGATGGGGTAGATCTGGCTCTACAGCGACAGCAAGCGATTTTTGTTTTGGCGCGTCCCCCCGGCCACCATGCCCTCCGGGAGCGGGGAATGGGGTTTTGCCTGTTGGCGAATGGGGCGATCGCTGGCCATTATGCTCTCAGTTTGCCGGGGATAAGACGAGTGGCAATTCTCGATTGGGATGTCCACCACGGCAATGGTACCCAAGCACTGGTTCAAGACAATCCTCAGATCGCCTATTGTTCGCTCCATGAGTTTCCCGCCTATCCCTACACCGGTGATGGGGGCGATCGCGGGCGCTACAACAACGTCCTCAACTTACCCATGCCGACAGGTTCCAATGGAGAAGCCTATCGAGCCGCATTTCAAGATCAAGTTATGCCCTTTTTGTGGCAATTTAACCCAGATTTACTCATTATCAGTGCGGGGTATGATGCCCACCGTGAGGATCCTCTTTCCAGTATTGAACTAGAGGATGCCGATTATGGCTGGATGATGCACCAGTGCTTACAGATTACTCACCGCATTGTTATTGGTTTAGAGGGAGGATACAACCTTGATGCTTTGGGGCGATCGCTTGTTGCTACAGTACAAGCGGCGGTTCTCGACAATGCCGCCATAGGACCTCCTCATGAAGGGCAAGGCAGCGTTTAGCAACAACCGCATCGGCAAATATCGTCACTGCGTCTGCAGGAGCTTGGGCACCTGGGAGTGGGAGAGGGCTGGCCTTCAGTTGGGGATTCCGAGGACTGGCGTCTATTGCCCATAATTATCAGGATTGTCAGGCGGCTCCTCCAAGTGTGGCACAGGGTCATAGCCAGCCGCTGCAAAGGGGTGGCAGCGCAAAATGCGGCGAATGGCCAGATAAGTTCCCCTTACAGCCCCAAAGCGGGCGATCGCCTCAACTGCATAGGCAGAACAAGTGGGCGTATAGCGGCACGTGGGCAACAATAGCGGTGAAATCCAGCGTTGATAAAGGCGAATCAAAACAATCAGTGCTTTACTGAGCCAGTTACCCACCGTATTTACCAACAACATCCTTACAGGAAATTGTACACAGCCTTAATGAGAGCGAAACAGGTGATAGTGTTCTGGACTATAGAGACAGGAGCGCCAGGCATCACTGCCCTGCTGTTGCACCGCCAAGGCTGGACTGATCAAGTAGAGGGTCGTGCGGGTCAATCGCTGTTGCTGACTAAACGTCGCCATGTCCACCAAGGGAACCAGCCACAACTGCTCATCGGGCCATCCCAAGCGGTAGCCGACAGCAACCAGCGTCTCTGGGGGATAGTGCTGGAGCAGATCTTGCTGGGCACGCTGGACATAATTCGCACTCAGATAAAGACACAAGCTGGCTTTGTGGGCGGCTAAACTGGCTAATTCTTCTGTTGGCGGGACTCGCGTACGGCCACTGGCACGGGTGAGGATAATTGTCTGTACCAATTCAGGCAGGGTGAGTTCGGCCTTGAGGCGAGCAGCAGCCAATTGATAGGCACTAATGCCGGGGACAACTTCAACGGCAATGCCTGCTTCCGCTAGGCGGCAGATCTGCTCATGAATGGCACTGTAGAGGCTGGGATCGCCCGATTGCAACCGCACTACTTTCTTCCCCGCCTGCACCGCTTCAACCATCAGTGGAATGATTTCTTCCAAGGTCATTGCAGCTGTGGGAATACAGATGGCACTCGGCGGCGCAAACTGCAAAATCCCAGTCGGCACTAAGGAATCGGCATAGAGAATCACATCGGCCTCTTGAAGGAGTCGTTGCCCCTTGAGGGTAAGCAATTCTGGATCGCCCGGGCCAGCACCCACAAAGTAAACCCCAGCAGCAGTATTCCTACTTATCACGACAGTGCACCGGATCATTCCCCTTACTCAGATTAACGGTTGCAGGGGGCACCGTTATGTCAGGATCAAACATAGGTCCATGCGAGAGGCAAACAATCATGAGTGGCAAACGCATTCTGATGCTCGTGGGCGACTACGTCGAAGACTACGAAGTGATGGTCCCCTTCCAAGCCTTACAAATGGTGGGTCATACCGTGCATGCCGTCTGTCCGGATAAAGTGGCTGGCGACAGCGTGCGCACAGCCGTTCACGATTTTGAAGGGGATCAAACCTACAGTGAGAAACGGGGGCATAATTTTACACTCAATGCCACCTTTACAGAGATTGACCCCACAACCTACGATGCCCTAGTGGTGCCGGGAGGACGGGCCCCAGAATACTTGCGCCTCAATCCACAGGTACTGGAAATCACCAAGCACTTTGGCGAGACCCAAAAACCCATTGCCGCGATTTGTCACGGGCTGCAACTGTTGGCAGCAGCGGGTGTGCTGGCTGGCAAAACCTGTACGGCCTATCCTGCCTGTGGTCCTGAGGTCGTCAGTGCCGGCGGCAAGTTTACCAATGTGGCAGCGGATGCGGTGGTGGTAGATGGCAATCTGGTTACGGCACCGGCTTGGCCTGCCCATCCGCGGTGGTTGGCAGCATTTTTGGAGGTTTTAGGCACCAAGATTAATCCTCAGCCCTCAGCAGCCCTTTAGGATGACTGTGGCATGGCGATCGCCCTTAGCCAAATTGCCCATTATCTCCAGCGGCACCAACTGAACTATCGGTTGAATGCGCCCAACCACCAAATTATTACCGGCGTCAATGGTGATCACCTTGAGCGATTTATCGTTGTCATTGAGTTAGATGAGGGGGGCGAGTTCTTTAAGCTCTATGCCCCCAATCTCTTGCCGGGCATTAAAAACCACCCCTTTCGGGATGCCATTTTACAAACGCTGCTGTGCATTTCGTGGCAGACAAAAATGCTGCAGTGGGAGTACGATCCCAAGGCGGGTGAAGTGCGGGCGATGATTGAATTCCCCATTGAGGACAGCACCCTGACCGAACGGCAATTTTTTCGCTGCTTGGGGGCACTCGTGGAAATCGTTGACAATACGGTGCCGCGGCTGCGGCAGTTGGTTCAACAAGACCCTTTCCCTCCAGATGCGGATCTAGCCATGGGTGAACGCCTACTGCTGACGATTCAGGAAGAGGCACCGGGGCTATTGGATCTCATCGCCCAAGCCCTTGAAGCTCGTCGCCAACGGGGTCAGATAAATCATTTAGATTTTTAGATTTGGGTTAGGACCCAGGGGGAGCCTGGCGTGCGTAGAAGCGGCCATG
>NZ_JACOMP010000176.1:0-14499 GCF_014466085.1 Thermosynechococcus sp. OHK43 | reverse complement strand
TATCTACCCGACCGCGCAGGGTCGCCAATTCAGCCTTGAACTCATCCATCAGGCGCCGCAGGGTGGCGAGGTCTTCCTTGGTGGCAAAGCGATCGCTGATTACGTCCAAGCAGGCGTTCAAAGCCGCAGCCATTTCATAACGGGTGGCTGCCCGATTACCCCGGAAAGTGCCATCGGGATAGCCGGCAATACAGCCGTATTTCTCTACCAGTGACGCCAAGGCTTGATAGGCCCAATCGGTGGGGCTGACATCCGAAAGCTGGGACACAGAAGTCACTTGCCCCATAGTGGAGGTGGCAGCATCATCTACCTTTAGATTCGCCACCGAGGGTAGGGGCAGCTTGTTACCGTGGTTCTGAGCAATTAACGTCGTGTTTTGGGGCAGCGGGGTTAAGGATTCAGCCGCTGCGGTTGGGGCTGGCAACTGTGCACCACCAGAATTAGCCGCTACAGTATCGGCTGCCATAGCCGACCCTACAAAGGTTCCTAACAACACAGCAGGGGAGGCCAAGGCCAAGCCTAGGAAAATACGGGACATAACACTGTACTCCTTCACTCCTCAATGAGCTTCTCCTAGGGAATGAATCCCTAAGATAGATTTTGTTCGCCTTAACTGAGATGAGCACTAAAGTTATTCATCTGCTAGTAGGCTGAGCTATCAGACTTACCGACAGAGACTTTAGCGCATCTCATAGAAACTATCCCCTAAAGGATAGGGATAGTTAATTAACAGCCAAATTCTAACACCGTATTTGTTGGCTCAAGGTTATCTCAAGGTTAGAAGTGGTTTAAGAATAGGCTGCTTCAAGGTTTAGATGAATTTTTTTGGGCTTCAGCGCGACTCCAGCCACTGCCAACGGATTGACCAATTCCCTGCAAAATGCCTCGGCCAATCAGCCCCAAACCGCGACCAATCACCTGCGTCAGCAGATAGACCACCCCCTTGCCGACCCAAGCCACCACTGCACGCACTGGGGGGGCTAAAGCATCGCGAGCCTCAAGAGCCAAGGTCAGAGCGTAGGGAATCCCTTCTAGTTGCATCAGTTCCTTTTGACGGGGGACAGTCAGCGCCAGTTCCTGAATCCCTCGCTCCGTTAGCCGCAGTAAAACCAAGCGACTTTCAAAGATGTTTTGCGGTTCCTTGACCCAACATTGCCAGCGGTAATGCCAAGAGAGAGCGTTGCGAAAGCGTTCTATTTCCCGCGTTGAGATGTATTGCGACTGGAAAAATGTCTGCTGAATCACCGCGCTATAGCAACACCGATTCAGGAGTGGATAGACGATGCCATTGGCAATAGTGAGCAACCAGTGATCAAGGAGGGCATCGAGGATCTCTAAGGCCGCAGCGGTGCCGTAGCGATAGGTTTGCTGATGGAGGGTGAGGGGCTGCTGGACCAGTAAATGAGCCAGCATCTCCGCCACAAACGGGATTCGCTTCAGATACACGCTGACCACGGTTTCCCTTTCTGTGAGCAATTCCTCAATGAGGTCGGCGTTACTGCCGAGGGCAAAACGATAGGGACGAAAAAACTCCCGCAGGCTCTGCTCCCACAGGTCCTGTAGTAGGGGGTTGCCCCGCTGGTGCAGAAATTCAATACTAGGGGGTGTCGCTTGTAGAGTGCGCACCAGGACATCCCACTGCCGCAGGATAGTATAGAGCAGTTCCCGCCGCTGTTGGAGGATGAGCACCTCTAGCTCCAAAGGCTGCGATGTTAGGTTCAACAGATCCGACTGCAGCCGTTGTAAGCAGCGATCCACCAGTTGGGAAATGATTTCAATCTGCGGACGCACGGGGGATGCCACCGGCCTAAGGGGTGTTTGACTTGGCTGTGGCAGGAAACGGGACACCAACCAGCGGGCGGCCCGAATTTCCCGATGGCGGCCTTCACACACAAGCCGTTCAAGGGGCGACAGGCTCGCCCGACCCAGATGCTGATCCAAAGCCTGCAACCATGCATCCATTTCCCCCAGTCCTTGCTGGAGAACCTGGTACCGCCAACGATCCCACGGATTGGGAAACAGCACCCTCAAAGGCGGCTTCGGGGGCGTTACTGTGTGAACGATTTCCCCTTGGGCAATGGCCAGAATTCCCGCCAACAGATCACTCAGCGCCGTATTGCGATGGTAAATGCCTTCGACAGCGGCCTGTTGAGCAAGGGAGACTAACTCAAGGGCAGCGGGTCGGACGGTGAGAATGATCCGCAGGGCAGGATAGTGTTGTTTCAGCCACTGCCACAGCCAAGGGGTGGTGGCATCATTGACCGTGAGTTGGGCATCACAGAGAACAATCCAAGGCGTGCGTTCCTCATCGAGGGGCGTGTTTTCCAGATAGGTGATTAGGCTGTGGCCATCGTGAAAGACCAGCGGCTCAATTCCCAACTGCTGTCGAATGCCTGTCCAGAGGCCAAGGCGGATAACATCTTCTCCTTCGACAATAATCAGGCCAAAAGTCGGGGAGGCATCAGCAGTGGTAGGAGTCATGGGCCTTTGGTGGAGACTTTGGTGGGGGTGGTAAGGGACTATTCAGGACTATTCAGATATTGACCGAGAACCCCCCTGATAAACAATTCCACAATGTTTGGCACCCACTTAACTCAACGCCAGCATGGAGATCTTTAGGGCTATCTGGAGGGAGGGCAGCGGTAGTTTCTGGGAAATTCCTTGCCAAACCGTTAGCAGCCATTGATTTTCAGCTTGCCGCACGTATTGCTCGACACAGGGGCGCTTTGGGTTAATGAGTAGATATTCCTGAGGGGTTGGAATCTGGCGATAGTCAAAAAACGTTGGCCTGCGATTCCGATTGCTATCTCTTCTTGAGCTCAGTCAGGGGCAGGGGTGAGATGCCTGATCTCTGTTTCCAAGGCTACAGCCATCATGGTTTTTTCTCCTAACCCTTCAGAAGGTAGGGTGGTTATCGCCCCTGTGGGCAATAGGCTATACTGCTGAAGCTGTGGTTTTCTCCGACCGATGGAGCCAACGCCTGACTTTGTTTTGCCGATTCCGGCTGCAGATGCCCCCCTGTCTGAGGAGGAATTTTTCCAACAGGTGCGCCAAGCGTGGCAGGTGTGTGAGCGCTTTGACCTGCAAACGGAGATCTGGCGGGGGCAAATTCTACGGACAGTGCGCGATCGCTATCGCCGTCAAGGAGATGAGCAGGGCATCGGCTTTCGGCAGTGGCTCCAGGAACAGGAGATTAGTAAACGCCGTGCCTATGATTTGATGCAGTTGGCCGATCGCGCCGATGAATTGCTCAAGGAACGCCCCCTACCCCCTGAAGCCATTTCTCGTTTTAGTAAACGCGCCTTTTTGGAAACTGCCGCAGCGGATCCCGAGGTGCAGGCCCTGATTACCCAAGCAGCAGCAGCTGGCGATCGCATTACCCACCGCGAAGTGCGTCAACTGCAAGAGGAATGGACTGCCCTGCACTCTGCTTTTCTACCGCCAGTGGTACGCCAAAAGGCCAGCGATCGCACCCTTGCCCCCCGCTACCTCGCCCCCCTGGTCAAAGAGCTAGAAAAGCTTCCCCCCCAGCAGCAGCAGGAACTCTCCCAAGCCCTCGCTAGCGACCCCAGCGTGGAAACTATTAAGGAAATCACGGCAACAGCTCGCCAACTCAGCCGCTATCTTGAGGCCGCCCCCCAAATTCAAGCCCTCAACGCTCACCCGGTGGACTTGGAACAGGTCCTGATCGAAGCCCAGCGCCTTGAGCAACTACAAACCGTTGTCGATCTCCTGCAGCAGGCAGCGCAACTGGAAAGTACCATTGCTCGGCTTTATACCACCTGGCAGCGCCTCAGCCATCTGAGCGATCGCCTCTACCAAGAAACGGGTGCCAGCACGCCACAATTACAGGCGCTATTAGAGGCCCTAGATTTTCTCTCTGGCGATATTGTGCAAATTGACCTGGCGGGACAAACCGTTAAAGTACATATCTTTTCTGAGGGTGAAACTCGTGGCCCCAATTCTCCCCCTGAATTCTAAGCCAGTGGATCAACGAAGTCCCCATTACTGGTAACGTGGTATGGAAGCCATGTTATGGCTGGCGGAGTAGTTATTGATTTGAGCACGGTTAGCATGAGAGTCCTTGTAATTGGCGGTGATGGCTATTGTGGCTGGGCGACAGCCCTGTACCTTTCGAATCGGGGTCATGATGTTGCAATTTTGGATAGCCTAATTCGGCGGCATTGGGATGCTGAACTTTGTGTGGAAACCCTCACGCCGATCGCCCCCATTCAGCACCGTCTGCAACGCTGGCAGGATCTCACTGGCAAAAGGATTGGCCTTTATATTGGCGATATTTGTAACTATCACTTCCTTGAGCGCGCCATGCTCGAGTTTCAGCCGGAGGCAATTGTCCACTTTGGTGAACAGCGCTCTGCCCCTTACTCCATGATTGATCGTGAACACGCCGTCTTCACCCAAGTCAATAACGTTGTCGGCACCCTCAACCTGCTGTACGCCATCCATACCCACAATCCCGACTGCCATCTTGTCAAACTGGGTACGATGGGTGAATACGGCACCCCCAACATTGACATTGAAGAGGGCTACATCACCATTGAACACAATGGTCGCAAAGATACATTGCCCTATCCCAAGCAGCCCGGTAGCTTCTATCACCTCAGTAAAGTTCACGATAGTCACAATATCCACTTTGCCTGCCGCACCTGGGGCTTGCGAGCCACCGATTTGAACCAAGGGGTGGTTTATGGCGTCCTCACCGAAGAAACGGGCATGGATGAACTGTTGATTAACCGCCTTGACTACGACGGTATCTTTGGCACCGCCCTCAATCGCTTCTGCATTCAAGCTGCCATTGGCCATCCACTGACGGTTTATGGCAAGGGGGGGCAAACTCGCGGTTTCTTAGACATTCGCGATACGGTGCGCTGTATTGAGTTGGCCGTTAACAATCCAGCAGCGCCGGGTGAATTCCGCGTCCTTAACCAATTCACCGAACAATTTAGTGTCGGTGACCTTGCCCACAAGGTCCAAGAAGCGGGTAAAGCCCTTGGCCTCAAGGTGGAAATCCAACACCTCGAAAACCCCCGCGTTGAAAAAGAAGAGCACTACTTCAACGCCAAAAACACCAAGCTGCTGGATTTGGGACTACAGCCCCACTATCTGTCGGATTCCCTCCTTGACTCACTCTTGAACTTTGCCATCAAATACAAAGACCGGGTGGATGTCAACCACATTCTCCCGAAAGTGAAGTGGCGCGCCTAAGCTGTGATGACTCCCTATGCTGTAACGGCGTCTTGGCTGGCTGAGCATTTGGCAGATCCAAGCGTTGTGATTGTGGACTGCCGCTTTGACCTTATGGACACGACGCGGGGGCAACGGGAGTATGCCCAGGGACACCTACCGGGCGCTTATTATCTTGACCTAGAGCAGGATCTCTCTAGCCCCCGGCAAGAACATGGCGGGCGTCATCCTTTGCCCGATCCCGAGAAATTAGCAGTACGGCTCAACCAAATGGGGGTCACTCCAGAAACGCTAGTGGTGGCCTATGATGATTCGCGGTTTGCCTATGCTGCTCGCTGCTGGTGGCTCTTGCGCTGGTTGGGACACGATCGCGTGGCGGTCCTCGATGGTGGCTATCGCACCTATGTAGCAGCGGGCCATGCCATCACGAGCCTTGTGCCACCGCCTCGGCAGGGAAACTTCAAGCCCCAGCCTCATCCTGAGTGGGTAGTGGATCGCGCTGCTGTGATTGCTGCTCAAGGCGACCCCCAAACGGTGATTGTGGATGCCCGCGAACCCCGTCGCTATCGCGGTGAAATTGAACCCATTGATCCGATAGCGGGTCATATTCCCGGAGCGGTGAACTATCCATGGCAGGCCATCGCCAATGAGCAGGGGCGACTCAAATCGGTTGCGGAACTGCAAGCCCACTGGCAGCCCTTGGCTAGGGCTAAGCAAATTATTGTCTATTGTGGATCGGGGGTAACGGCCTGTGTGGATATTTTGGGGCTGGCGATCGCTGGCCTGCATCAAACCAAACTCTATGCAGGCAGTTGGAGCGATTGGTGTTCCTATTTGACGGCACCTAACAACCGTTCGCTATGATAGCCTAAGCCCTCTTCCTCACTTGGCTATGGAACGTCTTCCCGGTAATGCTCCCCCGCCGTCCCATCGAGGTACTACCCAACCGCTCCACCGTCTTGGCCGTGAACTGCAACGCTTTGGCTGGATTGGCTTTTGGATCCAGGTCGTCCTTGGCTTTGTCTCGCTGTTGATTATTATTATTGTTATCTTTAGCCGCCAATTTAATATCAATCGTCTGCAAAACGGCATGAACAGTCCCACCCTGGGCTTAGTGTTGGCGATTGTTGGCCTAGTGTTTTTGGGTGTGAGTATTTACTGCTGCTATCGCTATCCGCAACTGGGCCGACGCTTGGATCAACCAGAAAAGCGCCCAACTAAGGAGCACGTGATCCGCAGCTTGAATATTGGTCTTTGGGTAAATATCGCTGGCATGATTTTTACCGTGGCCGCCGCAGAGTGGAATGTCGGGATGTTATTACTCAAGGTGTTGTCCATTCCCCAAGGGGCAGCGGTCTATGCCACTAATGTATTGATTGAGCCGTTGGAGATTTTTGTAATTCAGGCGAAGGTGAACACGATTGCTGCTCAGTTGACGGGTATTATTGTGGCGCTGTGGTTGTTGCGCTGTGTGCGCCGTCCAGTGTGAATGATCTGAGGAGATCCACGAGACTTGTTTAATTCTCAAGCGGCTGTTGCTAGCAAAATTATTGTGGCTTTGGATGTGCCCAATTTGGAGGTAGCGATCGCCACTATCCACAGGCTGCCCCAAGTGCAATTTTGGAAAGTGGGGCTAGAACTCTTTTGCGCCAGTGGGCCGATTATTCTTGATGTCCTCAAGGATCAGGGGAAGCGTATCTTTCTCGATCTAAAGCTTCATGATATTCCCAATACGGTAGCGGCCGCCGCACGAGCGATCGCTCCCTATGGGGTGGACTTTGTAACCATCCACACTGCCACTGGCTTAGTCGGTCTGAAAACTGCTCAGGCAGCTCTCAGGGAAAGCGCCACTCAACTCATTGGTGTCACATTGCTCACCAGCATTGGCGCAGACACCCTGCAGCAGGAACTCCAAATTCCCCTTGATCCGGCTACCTATGTAGAGCGCATGGCTAGTCTTGCCCATCAAGCAGGACTGGCGGGCATTGTCTGCTCACCGCAGGAAGCTGCACGGGTGAAACAACGCTGGGGCGAGGATTTCTTGAGAATTTGTCCGGGGATTCGCCCCCTTGGTAGCGCAACGGGCGATCAAGCGCGATCCCTGACGCCTAATGCTGCCTTTGCTGCCGGTGCCTCTTACCTTGTCATTGGCCGCCCGATTTTACAAGCAGCGGATCCCGCCGCAGCCTTTGATGAAATTTGCTGCAGCCTTGTTTAAGCAATTTACAAAAGCCTGCAAACCAAGATATGATTAGAAGTTGCTGAACTAGGGCGATTAGCACAGTGGTAGCGCACTTCCTTCACACGGAAGGGGTCACTGGTTCGAATCCAGTATCGCCCATTGCTCGTTGCCAGTTACAAGTTATAAGATCAACTTCATTGGACTTCATTAGACGAGTTTAGGACTCTGCCATGGATACCCCAATTCCGCCGATTCAGCTTCCCCCCTGTGGTGACTGCACTGCGGAGGCGGAATGGTTGGAGGCAGCCCTTCTCAATTGGCTCAATACCGAGTATTTACCGGAAGCTGTGAATCTGGTGATTGCCCAGCGGGCAGCTCAAGTGTACCGCCGTCAGCGGCTGGAAGGGGAGCACGATCTTGGGGGCATTCTCTTGGCCTTGGTCACGGAGTTGCAAGAGTTTGATTTTTCCCAAAGCTTCTATAGCGAGTTTGCGGTTGCCAATGCGGTGAGTGATCTGCTCCTGCGGCGACTGGGCATTGAACCCTGCTGTGGAGTGGGCTAAGCTTTGGGTTCCCAGTTGGGTTTGACCACTTGACGACAGCGGGCAATGACAAGGGCATTATCCGGTACATCTTCTGTGACGGTCGAACCCGCCGCTACTGTGACATTGTTACCAAGGGTTACTGGTGCCACTAAAACACTGTTAGCCCCTGTCTTGGTGCCGCTACCAATATGGGTGGGGTGTTTGCGAACACCATCGTAGTTGGCGGTGATTGTTCCTGCCCCGATATTGACGCGATCGCCCAAGGTGGCATCCCCCAGGTAGGACAAGTGGGAGGCCTTGGTGTCACTGCCCAACTGCGCTTTTTTTAGCTCCACAAAGTTGCCAATGCGGCAGTGATCGGCAACCACACTTTGCTGGCGGATGTGGGCAAAAGGCCCTACTTGGGTATCCTCGCCAATCTCACTGTCGGTAATCACGGCATAGCGAGCGGTCACCCGTTCGCCAATGACACTATTTTCAATCAAGGTGCCGGGGCCAATAATGCTGCCACTGCCAATACGGGTTTGGCCGCGCAGGTGAGTTTGGGGTTCAATCACCACATCCGGTGCTAGCTCAACGGTATCCTCAATCGTGATACTGGCCGGGTCAATTAGGGTCACCCCCGCCTGCATCCAAGCTTTTTTGATTCGATTTTGGAGCACTTGATAGGCTGTCGCCAACTGCACGCGATCGTTGACGCCCAAAATCTCCTCATAGTCTTCCACGTCCACTGCCATCACAGGACTTAGGGCATTGACGGCATCGGTCAGGTAGTATTCCTGCTGATCATTATTGGACTGGAGATGGGGCAACACAGCAGCAAGTTGGGGCCAATGGAAACAATACACCCCAGCATTAATGCGGCGGTTTTGCTTTTGGGCTGTGGTGCAGTCACGATCCTCAATAATTTGCTTCAGCATATTCTGACTGTCGCAAATCACGCGGCCATAGCCTTGGGGGTTGGGAATTTGTGCCGTTAAAATAGTGGCCGCATTGTTGTGTTTCTGGTGAACTGCGAGCAAGTGTGCCAGTGTTTGACCACGCAATAGGGGCACATCGCCATTGAGCACCAAAAGATGGCCTTCATAGTCCTTGAGGTAGGGCAAAAGCTGCTGCACAGCATGACCTGTTCCCAACTGTTCCCGCTGCTCGACAAATTCCACGTGGGGCTGATCCGCTAAAGCGGCACGGACGGCCTCTCCCCCATAGCCAATGATCACAAACTGCCGTTGCGGTTGCAGAGATTGAACTTGGTGTAAAACCCAGCCCACCAGCGATCGCCCACCTAAGGGGTGGAGAACTTTTGGCAGTGAGGATTTCATCCGTGTGCCTCGTCCTGCCGCTAAGACTGCCACAATGACCATGGATTTGTTGTGCCTCAATGAGCAAAGGGATGGCGAACTGGCACTCCCGGGGGGAAGCCGCCCAGCATCAGCGCCATCCACAATTGGAGTATACCAAGGTTGCGGTAGCCAAAGATAGCAGCCCCACGGGCGAGTCAATGCCCCTAAGATGAATCAAGCGCACCAAAATCCAGTAAGGTTGATGCAGTAGTTGACGAGTCACTCACCGTCCATGACCGCTTCAAAATCAACCAAGCGACCTGTCCCCTTGGCAGCTCAGTTCCTAAAACTGGTGGGAATTATCCTACTCCTCACCTTTTTGGTCGAGTGGGGTATTCTCTTTATTACTCCCCAGTTCAATAACAGCCAGTGGCAACTCACGGTTGTCAACCAATTCATTGACCGCGGCGCCACCCCCTTGATTGGGTTTGTCTTTATCTACACTGGCTTTTGGATTCAAGCGGTCTCTGGGAGTGCTACGCAGCCGGAGCCAGGGGAACCTGCCCTGAAGGATTGGCGATTTTGGGTTTTTGTCCTCTCGAGTTTGCTGGGATTACTGTGCCTGCTGGCGATTCCTCTCTACCTATCCATTACAGGCCAAATTACGGAACAGGCGGTCAACCAAATCAATCAAGAGGCGGCACAGGCAGAAATTCGGCTGGAGCAGGAACAGCAACAAATCAAACAACTGGCCAGTAGCGGTCAATTGCAGCAACTCCTGAAAAGCAATCAACTGCCTCCCGATCAACGGGCGATTCTTGAGCAGTTACAAAAAGACCCCCAAGCCCTCGACAAACAAGCGGGTCAGGCACGGGAGCGCATCCGCAGTCAACAACAGGAAGCGGTCAATCGGGCACAACAGGAAGCTTTTTTGAATCGTTTAAGGGTAGGCATTCGTAGTTTTCTATTGGCAGTGGGCTTTATTACCATTGGTTGGAGTGGTCTGCGCGAGCACCGCTAGGCATTGTTACCATTGCCACCTACCTGAGGAGTGAACTATGGTTTACCTCATCGTGCCTTGGCGCTTTCTGTCGCAGTCGGTGGGTCTTGGCTGCTTGATCAGTTTGCTCCTACAACTGACGGCCGCAGCAGTGGAATTGCGGGTCGCGGTTTTGGATCGGGTGCGTCAAGTAACAATTAGTAGCTCCACCCCAGCGCAATTACGGGATGAGGTGGGTCGGGTCCTGACAGTGGCACCGCAGCAGAGTATTACCGCTGTCCTCACAGGGGCTGGCCTACAAGCAGGGGGTGTGCATGGCCGGCAAGTTTTCCTCGAACCTCGAGACAATGGCCTCGTGCGAGTGGGCGATCGCTGGTATCGCGGGCGGTTGCAATTGGTAAGTACCAATGAGGGGATTCTCGCCATCAATCTTGTGGATTTAGAGGCGTATCTGCCCAGTGTAGTGGGTAAGGAAATGTATCCCTCTTGGCCGCTAGAAGCCCTCAAAGCCCAAGCAGTGGCTTCCCGTTCCTTTGTTCTCTTTCGGCGCGATCGCGCCCGCCGTCGGCCGGGCAGCCTTTTTGATGTGGGTGCCACCGTTACTCATCAGGTGTATGGGGGGGTCAGTTCAGAAACCGCCAGTACCCTAGCCGCCGTTGCCGCTACCCGCGGTCAAGTGCTGACCTACAATGGCCGAATTATTGAAGCGCTCTTTCATGCCTCCTCTGGCGGGCACACAGAAAATTCAGAAGACCTTTGGCAAACTGTGATTCCCTACCTGCGGGGTACCCCTGACTTTGACCAAGTCTCCCCCAACTTTCAATGGACGGTTCGTTTTACAGCCGCACAACTGCAGCAACGCCTCCCCGGTATTGGTTCAATTGTTGGCTTTCGCCCCTTACAATTGACCCCCCAAGGGCGAGTCATGTCAGTGCAAGTGGTGGGCACAGCCGGTAGCCGCACAATTTCTGGCAGTGAACTACGGCGCGCGTTGGGACTGCGCAGTACCCTACTGACGATCACACCAGAATATGGCAATGTGGCCAGCCAAAGGGCTCAAAGTGTGCCAGTGGCTTTTACAATTACTGGACGGGGTCACGGCCATGGCCTGGGCATGAGTCAATGGGGGGCCTACGGTATGGCCTTGCAGGGTTACACCTACGACCAAATTTTAGGGCATTATTACCAAGGCGTTACATTGAGTGTATTGGACACAACTGAGCGTTGACGAGCTTTATGTCCCTCGACTATGCTGCCCCTAGCGGTATGGAGTCAAGGTTGTGGTCTTAACACTCTATTTCTTGCGCCACGGGCAAACTAGCTTTAGTCGTGCCAATGCCTACTGTGGAGAACTGGATCCACCCTTGACGGATGCTGGCCTAGCGATGGCTGAAGCGTTTGCCGAGCACTATGCCCAGTTGTCTTGGCAGGCAGTCTTTGTCAGCCCAATGGTGCGAACTCGAGCCACGGCACAGCCCCTGTGCGATCGCCTGGGTCTCCAGATGCAGATCCGCGACGGTCTGCGGGAAATTCACTATGGTCAGTGGGAAGGCCTCTCTCCGGAAGAGGTGAATGCCAAGTTTCACGATGACTATGTGCGCTGGCTGGCGGATCCGGGCTGGAATGCCCCCACAGGGGGTGAGCGGGGGATTGACATCTACTACCGCAGTAATGCCGTCCTCTTAGAAATTGAACGGGAGTATCCCGACGGCAATGTTCTGCTTGTTTCCCACAAAGCCACCATTCGGATTATGCTCTGTGGCCTTCTGGGTATTGATGTGGGACGGTTTCGCGATCGCATTGCTGCCCCAGTGGCCAGTGTCAGTGTTGTGGAGTATACCTCCCGTGGACCACTGCTCCTTGCTCTGGCGGAGCGATCGCACCTGAGTCCAGAACTGCGGCACCTGCCGGGCACCTAACCTATACGGTCATAATATCCTTTTCTTTCTCGGCAAGGAGGGCGTCAATTTTGCCGATGTATTTGTCGGTGAGCTTTTGCACTTTCTCTTGCAAATCCTTGACTTCATCTTCGGTGAGCTCGCCGGCTTTACCCGCCTTTTTGATGTGATCAATAGCATCGCGGCGGATGTTGCGAATCGCTACTTTGCCCCCTTCGGCAATTTTGGCGGCGGTTTTCACCAATTCTTTGCGTCGCTCCGTGGTTAAGGGTGGAATGTTGAGGCGGACGCTAGAGCCATCGTTGTTGGGCGTCAAGCCCAAGTCAGAGAGTTGAATGGCTTTTTCAATGCTGGCCAATGTGGAGCGATCGTAGGGCTGAATCAAAATTGTGGTCGCATCGGGGGTGGAGATATTGGCCAAGGAGCGCAGGGGAGTTTCAGTGCCGTAGTAGTCCACCATCACCCGGTCTAATAACGCCGCGTTGGCGCGACCCGTGCGAATGCTATTGAAGTCATGCTGGGTTGCTTCAACCGATTTTTGCATCCGCTCTTCGACATCAGCTAATTTCACAGGAGCCTCCAACCATCGTACCAATGGGTTCCCCAGTCAAGGCGCGGTAGATGTTACCGGCTGTTTCTAAGCTAAACACAATAATGGGGATATCATTATCTTTACACAGGGCGATCGCTGTACTGTCCATCACTGCCAAGTTATGGGTGAGGGCATGGGTGTAGGTGAGACTACGGTAGCGACGCGCGTTAGGATTTTTGTGGGGATCAGCGTCATAGACGCCATCGACCTTAGTGGCTTTGAAGATCACTTCGGCATCAATTTCGGCAGCGCGCAGGGCCGCGGTTGTGTCCGTGGTAAAAAAGGGATTGCCTGACCCTGCCCCAAAGATCACCACCCTTCCCTTTTCCAGGTGACGAATGGCACGGCGGCGAATATAGGGTTCGGCCACCTCCTGCATGGCGATCGCAGTTTGCACTCGTGTGGGCACGTTCATCTGTTCAAGGGCATCCTGAAGGGTCATGGCATTCATAACCGTGGCAATCATACCGATGTAGTCTGCGGTTGCCCGATCCATGCCAGCCGCCGCTCCTTTCATGCCACGAAAGATATTGCCACCTCCCACCACAATAGCGGTTTGAACTCCCGCCTGCACCACCTGAGCAATTTCACTGGCAAATGCCTGCACCACTTTTGGATCAATGCCGTAGTTCAGGTCGCCCATGAGGGCTTCACCGCTCAATTTGAGCAATACGCGGCGATATTTAGGATTCATTGCGAGGATTCTTGCACTCCAATACGCTCCCCATCAACGATAGCAGGTTAGACGCGCCCGGTTGGACTCGAACCAACGACCAATCGCTTAGAAGGCGAGTGCTCTATTCCGCTGAGCTACGGGCGCATTTTTCAATATTTTCCCACACGGCATAAGCTGAAGATAATATCTGGCTAGTTAGGACGATGCCGATGGATCTAACTTCTCCTCCTTCTCGTTTGCTTTTGGTCTGCGCTGACAACCACCTGTCGCAACGCATGGGGCAAGACCTTCAGGCAGCGGGTTACGATCCAGTGATTGCGACAACAGAAAAAGAATGTCACTTGGCCTGTGCTGAATGGCAGCCTGCCTTGATTATCATGGATCGCTATTTGGGGCGGCTCAACAGTATGGAGTTGTGCCAGCAGCTGCGTCAGCAGGGGATCAGTCTGCCGATTCTACTAATGCTGGAGAGCGATCGCCTCGAAGATCGGGTCGCTGTCCTGGAGTCAGGGGCTGATGATTATCTATTGCTGCCCTACAGTCCCAAGTCTTTTCTCCAGATGATTCAGCTCTACCTGAAGCCACCGGTAACTCAAAGTGAGGTGTTGCGATTTGATAATTTGACCCTCGATTTGTTGACGCGGCGAGCAGAGCGCAATGGGCGGATCATCGACCTTACCATGAAGGAATATGAACTGCTGAAGTTTCTCATGGAGCACCCCCGCGAAGTCCTCACCCGTGAGCAAATTTTAGAAAACGTCTGGGGCTATGACTTTTTGGGTGAATCCAACGTCATTGAAGTCTATATTCGTTACCTGCGGTTGAAGATTGAACCCGATGGTGAAAAACGGTTGATTCACACAGTGCGAGGAGTGGGCTATGTTCTCCGTGAAGCCTAAGTTACGCTGGCTGGTTCTGGCATTGGTGACCTTGGGGTTTCTGCTAGGGTGTCAAAACCGGAGCCAAGGGGATCCGGCAACCCCGCCTCCAATGGTTCGCGCCGTTCCGCAATATCTACCCATTACGGCGAAGGCGCGCATTCACGATACCTGGATTCAATTGGAAGTGGCGCGCACGCCAGCCCAGCAGCAGTTGGGCTTGATGTTTCGTCCCCAATT
>NZ_JACOMP010000175.1:0-23219 GCF_014466085.1 Thermosynechococcus sp. OHK43 | reverse complement strand
TGACAATATAGGCAAACCAATAGCCATCGGCACGGGGCGGGAACTCTGGCTCCGGGTGGCGGGGGATAACCTGTACATGCGTTTCAATGCCCTCCACGCTGCCATCAGACAGCAACACCACCTCTGCCTGCAACTGTGGCACCATCACCTCAAGGCCGCGGTGGGGATTGCTCAACCCCAGTAGCCCAACAAAACGGTAGTGGGTTGGCTCGTAGATTTCTAGATTCCAAGTAGCACGGATCACTTCCAGGGGATGGGCTGGCCGCTGGCGATACCGCCATTCCAGGGCGATCGCCCCCAAAAGGGCTAGGGATCCTAGGGCGGCTGCCCCTATCCCAATCACTGTTGCAATCATCACGTGTCCTGTACCACTGTATTTCCCGTATTCGCTAGATTACAGTCAGTTAGGCATTTTTGGAGTGATTGGATTTTGGAGTGGCAAGAGGTTCGCGGCAATTGGCTGTGTATTCCCCAGCGTCCCTTGGGGTGGATTCACTTTCTGGGGGGAGCCTTTGTGGCAGCGGCACCGCAATTGACCTATCGGCGCTTATTGGAGCACCTAGCGGAGGCTGGCTATGGCATTATTGCCACACCCTTTGTGAATACTTTTGATCATGGGGCGATCGCCCTCGATGCCCTCAATAAGCTCGAGTATGCCCTTGATTGGTTGGTGTACCGCCAAGGCTACCCGCCAGCATTGCCCATCTATGGTCTAGGGCACAGTATGGGCTGCAAGCTCCACCTGTTGATCAATAGCCTCTACGATGGCGATCGGGCTGGGAATATGTTCATAGCCTTCAACAACTACCCCGCCAGTCAATCCATTCCTTGGATGGAAAACCTGACCCCCGTCGGTGTTGAATTCACCCCCAGCCCAACCGAAACCGAACAGCTCATTCAAGAGCGCTATCCCGTGCGCCGCAACCTCCTGATTCGCTTCCAGGATGATGACATTGACCAAACGGCGCGCCTGCGCAGTCTCCTCAGAGCTAAATTTGGCGATATGGTCACTGCCCTCAGGCTACCGGGGAATCACCTCACCCCCCTTAGCCAAAACCTCAAGTGGCAAGTTGGTGCAGAATTTTCTCCCTTGGATGCCCTCGGCCAGTGGTTCAAGCAAAGTCTCTTTCCCGAAATGCAAGTTCTTGAGGCCTGCCTATTGGAGTGGCTCAATCCCTTGGGCACCACCCGCCGTTGCCGCCCGTAACGTGGCACAATCGCATAAGAAACCCTTAATAAAGAAAGGAATTTGCCCGTGACTGTTGCCCCCTCTGCTGCCCTCAGTGCTACTGCTCGCCCCGATTCCCGGGGTCGCTTTGGTCGCTTTGGTGGCAAATATGTTCCTGAAACGCTGATGCCCGCCCTCAGTGAATTGGAGGCGGCCTTTGCCCACTACCGCCAAGACCCTGACTTTCAAGCAGAATTGCAGCAACTCCTCCAAGACTATGTGGGTCGCCCAAGTCCCCTCTACTTTGCCGAACGTCTCAGCGCCCACTATGCCCATGATCAAGCCCAGCCCCAAATCTATCTGAAGCGGGAAGACCTCAACCATACAGGTGCCCACAAAATCAACAACGCCCTCGGGCAAGTGCTCCTGGCCAAGCGCATGGGCAAACAGCGCATTATTGCCGAAACAGGTGCCGGTCAGCATGGGGTAGCCACAGCAACGGTGTGTGCCCGCTTTGGCCTCCAATGTGTGATTTATATGGGGGTGCAGGATATGGAGCGGCAGCGGTTAAATGTGTTGCGGATGCGTCTATTGGGAGCAGAAGTGGCCCCCGTCAGTGCCGGCACAGGAACTCTCAAAGATGCCACCTCAGAAGCAATTCGCGATTGGGTGACCAATGTTGAAACCACCCATTACATCTTGGGTTCAGTGGCAGGCCCCCATCCCTACCCAATGCTAGTACGGGAATTCCACGCCGTCATTGGGGCTGAAACCCGCCAGCAGTGTCTTGAGAAATGGGGCGGTCTGCCGGATATTCTCCTTGCCTGTGTTGGCGGTGGCTCCAATGCGATGGGACTTTTCCATGAGTTTGTTGAAGAACCCCAAGTGCGCTTAATTGGTGTTGAAGCGGCAGGGCAAGGGCTGGACACCGGTCACCATGCCGCCACCCTCACCAAAGGCGAAGTGGGGGTGCTCCATGGTGCCATGAGCTATCTATTGCAGGATGCCGATGGTCAGGTGATTGAGGCCCACTCCATCAGCGCCGGTTTAGACTATCCAGGGGTGGGGCCAGAGCATAGCTACCTCAAGGACATTGGTCGGGCAGAATACTACAGTGTCACCGATGCTGAGGCGGTGGCTGCCTGTGTGCGCCTAGCTCAGTTGGAGGGGATTCTCCCTGCCCTTGAAACCGCCCATGCCTTAGCCTATCTGGAAACCCTATGCCCTCAATTGACGGGGCAGCCCCGCATTGTCATTAACTGTTCAGGACGCGGCGATAAGGACGTGGAAACCATTGGCCGTTATTTTCAGGCTCAGTAGGTACTGTGTATCCTTGAAGTCACCGGCATTAAAGTCACCTGTAGATTGCGGCCATGAACACTAGTAGCCCCATTTTTATTTTTATGGTTCTTTTGGCTGTCATTTTAACCATTCCGCCGGTGTTTGAGCGGCTGCGCTTACCGGGGCTCGTGGGTCTGCTGTTGGCTGGTGTGCTGCTTGGACCCAATGGGCTACAGTTCCTAGAACACGACAGCGACACCATCAAACTCCTCTCAGGCATTGGCAAAGTCTATTTAATGTTTGTGGCGGGGCTAGAAATTGATCTGAGCCATTTTCGCAGAACTCGCGATCGCTCTTTGTTGTTCGGTGCTTTGACCTTCATTGTCCCCCTGGCAACCGGATTCACCATTGGCCACTGGTTTGGTTTTGATTGGAATGGCTCGCTTCTCATTGGCTCACTGCTGGCTTCCCATACCCTCTTGGCCTATCCAATTGTGCGGCAGTTGGGGGTTGTGCACAATGAAGCCGTGACCATTACGATTGGCGCAACCATTTTTACCGATACCGCAGCGCTGGTGGTGCTGGCCATCTGCGTGGGCATTAACCGCGGTGAATTCACGGTGCTGACTCTCCTCAACCAATTGATTGCCCTTGGTCTGTATTGCTTTCTAGTTCTGTGGGGGGTTGACCGCATTGGTAAGCAATTTTTCCGGCGATCGCACGATGCTCAGGGGAAGCAATTCCTTTTCATTCTTTTGACATTATTCGTTGCTGCCATCGGTGCCGAAATCATTGGCATTGAGCAGATTGTCGGTGCCTTTTTAGCCGGTTTAGCCGTCAATGATGTTCTCGAGGACAGTCCCGTCAAGGAAAAAGTTGAGTTTATCGGTGGTGTCCTCTTTATCCCCTGCTTTTTTGTGGACATGGGGCTGCTGATTGACATTCCTGCCTTTGTCAAGACCCTCGCCTCCATTGGCATTACGGTTGCCATTGTCGTCGGTCTCATTGGCAGCAAGTTCATTGCGGCTTGGCTGGCTGCCCGCTGGTATCGCTACACCTCAATGGAAATGTTGACAATGTGGTCGTTGTCTTTGCCTCAGGTGGCGGCCACCTTGGCGGCAACCCTAGTCGGCTTCCAGGAGGGGATTCTCACCCAAGACATTCTCAACAGCGTGCTGGTGCTAATGGTGGTCACCTCAATTCTTGGCCCGCTGGTTACAGCACGCGCTGCCAGTCGGCTGCCAATTCCCCAGCCCGAGCAGGAGGAGATTGAGGAACTGGCAACGTGGTGGGATGGCCACGAGGATCCCCAGCCCCACACCTTTACTGTCGTCGTTCCCATCCACAATCCCCAAACCCAACGCCCCCTCATGGAATTGGCGGCACTGCTAGCCCATCATGAGGCGGGGCGAGTTGTGGCAGTTGCGGTTATTCCTTGCCAAGTGCACATGAATGATCCCCGCCTCGATACCAAGCTCCGTCGCTCTCGCAAACTGCTGCGCCGCGCCGCTGAACTGGCGGCACCCTACAACGTCGAGACAACCACTGCCATCCGTATTGATGAAGATATTGCCCTCGGGATTAGTCGCTTTAGTCGTGAACAGGAGGCGAGTCTCATTGTCTTGGGCTGGCCAGAAACTAGTAGTTGGCGCGCCCAGCTTTTTGGCAGCATCATTGACCACGTCCTCTGGTCAAGCCCCTGTCCTGTGGCCATTACTCGCCTATTGGATGATCCGGAGAATATCCGTTCAATTTTGGTGCCGACCCGAGATCTCAGCCCAAGAACTCTACGGATTATTAGTTTTGCCCAAGCCCTTGGCAGTGCCAGTCAAGCAAAGGTGATGCTGCTGCACGTGGCCCTGCAAAACACACCCTATGAACAAATGGCGCAGTTTGAGGAGGATTTGCGCCAGATTCTACAGGAAGCTAAGGGAGCAAGTCTCCTTGACGTGCACATTAAAACCGTTGCTAGTAGTGATATTCCCAGGACCATCCTCGAAGAAGCAGGACTCTATGACTTGGTTTTAATGCGTTCGATTCGGCGCGGCACAGCAGGTGGGCTGGCGGTGAGTGACATCACTACCCAAGTCATCCGAGAGCTGCAAACCTCAATTATCCTCTTTGGCGAACCGCCGCGCCTGGGCTAGAACTCGGCATTGCCCGGCGTCCGTGGAAAGGGAATGACATCGCGGATATTGTCCATGCCCGTCATAAACTGTACGAGCCGCTCAAACCCAAGGCCAAAGCCGGCGTGGGGCACACTGCCATAGCGACGCAAATCCAAGTACCACCAGTAGGGGGCAGGATCTAGGCCTTGGGTCACAATTCGCTCCTGCAACACATCAAAGCGTTCTTCTCGCTGAGAGCCGCCAATGATCTCGCCAATTTTGGGTGCGAGGACATCCATTGCCGCCACGGTTTTGCCATCGTCATTGAGGCGCATATAGAAGGCTTTGATGGCAGCGGGATAATCATAGACAATTACGGGGCGTCGGCAGTATTCCTCAGCAAGATAGCGCTCATGCTCCGATTGCAGGTCTAGTCCCCAAGCCACCGGGAATTCAAAGGCACGGCCGCTCTTTTCAAGGACTTGAATCGCTTCACTGTAGCTGAGGCGGGCAAAGGGTTGAGTGGCCATCTGTTCGGCAGTGGCTATGCCGCTATTATCAATCCGCTCCTGAAAGAAGGCCATATCCTCTGGGCAGTGGTCAAGGACATAGCGAAAGATAAACTGCAAAAAGGCCTCCGCCAGTTCCATATCCCCCCTGAGGTCACAGAAGGCCATCTCTGGCTCTACCATCCAAAACTCGGCAAGGTGGCGCGAGGTGTTGGAGTTTTCAGCGCGGAAGGTGGGGCCAAAGGTATAGACGTTGGTAAAGGCTGTGGCCATAATTTCTGCCTCCAGTTGGCCACTGACGGTGAGGTAGGCACGACGGCCAAAAAAGTCTTGACTGAAGTCAATCTTCCCCTCTGGGGTTTTGGGCGGCTGGGTTAAATCCAGTGTGGTGACAGTAAAGAGTTCCCCAGCCCCTTCGCAGTCACTGGCGGTAATGATGGGGGTATGCACCCAGAGGAATCCCCGCTCCTGAAAGAATTGGTGAATGGCAGTGGCACAGGCATTGCGCACTCGCATCACAGCGCCTAGGGTATTGGTTCGTGGTCGCAGATGACCAATGGTGCGTAGAAATTCAAAGCTGTGGCGTTTCTTTTGCAGGGGATAGGTTTCTGGATCGGCACTGCCCCAAAGGTGAATCTCCTGGGCATGGAGTTCAATGGCTTGGTTTTTGCCAGGGGAGCGCATCAGCTCGCCTGTGAATTCCGCTGCGGCACCGGTGGTCAGGTCTTTGATGGTTGGGGTGGCGGCTGCAAGGGTGTTGGGAATGACCACCTGCAATCCGGCTAGGGTTGAGCCATCGTTAAGGTTGACAAAGGTGCATTCCTTGAGTTCGCGTTTGGTACGCACCCAGCCTTTGACGGTGACGCGATCGCCCACTTGACCTTGGTGAAGAATATCCTTAATCCGCTGCTGCATGGGTCTTTTTTCCTATAACTGCACAACTGTTACTCCCCGGCCACCCTCTTCAGGAGGCGCAAGGTGATAGCTTTGAACGCTGGGGTGCTGATCTAAAAATTGATGCACAAACCGGCGTAGAGCACCACTGCCGTGGCCGTGGATAATCCAAACGGTTCCCTGCTGGCGGTTGAGGAATTCCTCTAGGAGAGGTTCCGCCTGATGGATACGCTTGCCCCGCAGATCCAGGGTACGGCTCTCGGTGCGGATGGCCGGTGCTGTTGTGCGGGCAGTTGGCGGGGAGGGAGCTGGGCTAGGCTTGGGCTTAGACGGCGTGTGTACGGGTTCCCCTTGAAGGGACTCGACGGCGTGGGGCGGCACAGTAAATTTCACGGAACCCACTTGGACGACAATATCCCCCTGCTGGCTGACACTGAGGACTTCACCCACCTGTTGCCATTGGGGTAAACGCACGCGATCGCCCGGTTGAGGAATAAAGCCAGCGGGCGGGGGGGGTGGTAGGTAGGTTTTTTCAATCTGCGCCAAGGCAGTTTGAGCGGCTTGTACCTGTTCAGGACTGTTGGCCCGTTGCAGTTGGGCAATGATTTTGGCAATTTCCTGCTGAGCTTGATGGAGGGCAGTGCGTACCTGTTCCTCCTGTTGCTGGCGCAACTGCTGCTGTCGCTGTCGTAGTTCCTGCGCCTTCGTGGCGATTTCCTGGTAGAGGGCTTCGGTATCGCGCAGCAGGGTCGCTGCCGCTGTGGTTTTGGCCTCTTGATCCTGGCGCTGAGCCACCAGACCCATGATCATCTCATTGACACTGTTGCTATCTCTGCTGAGAAGGGCCTTGGCCGCCTCAACAATGCTGGGATATAGCCCCAACCGTTGGGCGATCGCCAGGGCATTGGATTGTCCCGGAATGCCCCACAGCAACCGATAGGTGGGGGCTAGCGTCTCCTCATCAAACTCAACGGAGGCATTTTCAAAGCGGCTGTCTTGGTACTTGAGGGCCTTGAGCTCACCATAGTGGGTGGTGGCAAAGGTGAGGCTGGCGTGCTCTGCCAGATAGCGTAACAGAGCGATCGCCAGGGCTGTGCCTTCAGTGGGATCCGTGCCTGCCCCCACTTCATCCAGGAGCACCAGTGTATTGCCGCCTGTGACCTCCAGCTCTGTGAGAATATCGCGGATATTGCAGATATGGCTAGAAAACGTGGACAGGTTTTGAGTAAGGGACTGCTCATCACCAATGTCTGCCCAAACGCCCGTAAACCAAGGCAACTCTACGGGGGCTGCCGCCGGCACATACAACCCCGCCTTGGCCATGAGGGCGGCCAATCCCAGTGTTTTTAGGGTTGCCGTTTTCCCGCCTGTATTCGGGCCTGTAATGGTCACCACCTTTGTGGCTGGCTGTAATTCAATGTCAATGGGAACCACTGGCTGACCCTGTTCATGGTGCTCCTGCCACACCAGGAGGGGATGACGCAAGGCCTTCAGGTGCAGCCGCGTATTACTCACAAACTGCGGTGGGTTTCCCTGCAACCAGAGACTATAGCGGGCACGGGCAACTGCCACATCGAGGGTAGTCAGCACATCCAGTAGATACCACAGATCATCACTAATGGTGGCCAACTGATCCGAAAGGGCTTGGCAAATGGCGCGTTCGACCTCAGCCTCCTGATGGGCCAGTTGTTGCAGGCGGTTTTGCGGGTCAATGGTTTCCTGTGGCTCAATGTAGAGTGTGGCTCCACTGGCGGAGAGATCGTGGACAATGCCCGGAATTTGGTCTTTGTGGGTGGCTTTGACCGCCAACACATAGCGATCGCGCCGTTGGGTAACCACTGCCTCTTGAATTGCCCCTGCTCGCTGCTGAAGAATCTGCTGAAGCTGCTGCTGGATCTGGGCGCGGCATTGCCGTTGCTGCTGGCGGATCTGAGCTAATTCAGGACTGGCGCGATCGCTGACTTGACCTTGATCGGTAATGCAGCGGTAGATTTCCTGCGTCACCTCAGGATAGGTGCGGACACCGGCCACCAGTTGTTGGAGTTCACTGAGTTGCTCGTGCTCCTCAATTTGACGTCGCTGTTGCCGCGCAGCACTCAACAGGTGGGCGATCGCCAGTAATTCCGTGCCTTGCAAACAGCCCTGATGATCCAGTCGCGCAAGGGCAGGTTCAATATCCGTGACTTGGCTGAAATCTAAGCGCACTTGATGTACCGTCTCTAGGGCAATTACCTCGGCAGTTTGCGCCAACAGCACTCGACTGGCCGCTGGGGTACCCCCTAAGATGTCTCCCCCTTGAAGCTGACGCATCCCCCGCTTTGTCGAAGCAAACGTTGCCAACTGCTGACAGAGACGTGGCCACTCCAGACGTCCTAGGGATTTATCAAGGGCACTAATTTGTGACGTTGTAACAACCAATGTTCGCCATCTGCTGAAAACACTACTTCCACTGACTGTAGCACTGCTCACTCATCCATGCAGCGGTTCTCAAGGACAATCCCCGGCATCTCCGTATCCACAGCATCTTGCAGTTTTAGAAGGGTACTGGTGAGAGCTTCAGGATTGAAGTAGGTCCAGCCCAGGGCTTTGGCAATTGTTTGTAATCGCTCCGTAATATTTGTGAGCTCCCCAAGCATATTTTCGCGGGGCAACCCCCCAAAGAGGGCCATCGCGCCTTGATTGACTGCCCACTTGCACTCCGATTCATGGACACGGGTACGCATGCCACTGAGGAGAATGACATTCATTTGTGGATAGCGCTGGCGATACTGCCGACAAAAGTTGTAGGGATTCGTTTTTGGCATTCCCAAATCCAAGAGCAAGAGGTTGATGTTGCAGTTGAGGGACTCCAGATGGGCAATGATTTTTTCTAACTCAAAGTGGGAAGTTGCCCAAATCGTTGAAATACTCTGGGAGTTCAATAATTCCCGCCACATTTCCCCTTGGGTACGGGAAGAATGGGTCATCAACACCGTCACTTGACCCTTGCTCTCACCGGAGTGATGGGTGTAGGGGTAAGGACCTGGCACATCCCGCAGGTCAATGTATTCTAGCTCTGACTCACCAATGGAAATGCGATCCCCATGCCGGAGGATGTAGGGAGTCTGGATGCGGTTATTGCCCACAAACGTCCCGTTCATGCTCTTGAGATCAGTCAAACAATAGCGATGATCCGCTTGACGCTCAATGCGAATGTGACGCCGTGAACACCAGCGATCGGGCAAAACAATATCACAGTCTTTGCTGCGACCAATTTGCCAAGCAGGTAACTGATCCAACACAATTGAACGTTGCATGTAAACTGAGTGCAACAATAATCGGGGTGTGGGTGCCGCTAAAATCAGCTCACTGGGACGCATAAACCCCCGCTGCTGTTCACCAGCGCGAGTCGGCGAGTGTAGGGGAACGTAGGTGTCGGGGCGATTGGCCGAAGCATCCATAGGAGTAGCTAAAAAACTAAATTATGGAGTTCATTGCTATGCTGCTTATCCTAACGTTGTTAAGCAGGAGGAAACCACCTTCATCTTAATGTCAATAGAATGGCAGTAGCACCCTGAGGGATTGCTAAAACGTACTCGTTATGAGTATGATTAAGTAAGACAGGACAGTTCAACGACTGTCAAAGGAGACTGCTATGAGTGCAACAACCACGCTGAAGGAGCAAGTGCTGACCACGCTCAAACGGGAACAGGCCAATGCAGTGCTCATGTATTTGAACTACAAGAAGTACCATTGGTTGACCTACGGCCCTCTGTTCCGTGATTTACACCTGCTTTTTGAAGAACAGGGGTCAGAGGTTTTTGCCATGATTGATGAACTGGCTGAGCGTAGCCTCATGCTGGATGGCCAACCCGTGGCAGACCCAGCAGACTACCTAAAAGTAGCAACAGTAAACCCCTCCAGTGGCCAACTCACGGTCAAGCAAATGATTGAGGAGGCGATCGCCAACCATGAACTGATCATTACTGAAATGCACCAAGATGCCGAAATCGCCACTGAGGCCGGTGATATTGGTACCGCCGATCTCTACACCCGCTTGGTGCAAACTCACCAAAAACATCGCTGGTTCCTCAAGGAGTTCTTGGCCAAGGGCGATGGTTTGGTCAGTTAGTTGCGGATTGGGCCGTTGTAGTCAATGGTGGTGCGACCATCGGGAGCCACAGTAGCCACTGTTTCAATGCTAGGCATGGATTCGGGTACGCCATTTCTCACCCGATAGCCCAAAATCCGAAACGTGTAGGAGCCGTCGGCATTACGCACATAGGGGGCTTGGCGTACAGGACCATGCATGGACTGCTCGGCTCGATAGCGGGTTAATCCACCATTGGCCCGTTCTGCGGCTTGGCGGGCATAGTTGCGGGCACGCACCAACTCAGCAATGTTGATAGGTGCTAAATTGGTGGCTTGGGCAACGACCACTGTAGAGAAGGGTAGGGGAGCAATTGCCCCGCCAAGGGTTACGGTCAGAAGGAGAGGAGTGATCTGCTGCTGTCTCATCGGGCCTTCCCCAGTCGGTTATGTTTTTCAACGATAGCCAATGGGGGCGACTGCTTTTTATCTCAGTGCAACAATTATTTTATTTGCAACAATTGTTTGCTATCTGCTTTCTGGTTGCCGACTGGCTACAGTTGCTTCCAGTAACTGGTGAGCTTGCTCTTCTGACAATGAATCTTCTGACAATAAAGCACGCTGGAGGCTTGTCATCAAGGAGTATAATTCTAACAGCAGGATTACAGTCTTTTTCTAGGGGTTCTAAAATAGAAAATACCAGCGTCACAGCGATGGAATACTCTCTAGTCTTCCCAGTGTTGAGTATGTCTCATCCCTAGTGAAAAGAGCTGTGCTCCTTAGACGTCATGCCGGAGGGGTTATGCAAGCAACACATCACTATTCTCAGGAATATATCAACCATCTAACCCCCCAAGATGTGGCAGCCTTGGCGCGACGACTTGAGGAGGATGACTACGACACCCCCTTTGCTGCCCTCGAAGACTGGCACCTCCTGCGTGCCATTGCGTTTCACCGACCAGAGCTGGTGGAGCCCTATCTGTATCTTTTGGATTTAGAGGCCTTTGACGAGTCCTAGAACAGTTCCCCATTTGCTGGTGGGGGTGGGGGGTGGCATTGCTGCCTATAAAATCTGCGATGTGATCTCCACGCAGGTGAAAGCGGGGTGGCAGGTTTCTGCCATCCTTTCGGAGACTGCTTCGCAATTCATTACCCCTTTGACCCTTTCAACCCTGTGCCGGCGATCAGTACTCACGGATGCGGATTTTTGGCATCCCCAAGCGCCACGACCACTGCATATTGAGCTGGCGGAAAGGGCAACCCTGATGTTAATTGCTCCCCTGACAGCTAATACGTTGGCAAAATTGGTGCTGGGTTTAGCGGACAACCTACTGGTCAGTACGGTGCTGGCCTCGCAAATGCCAATCTTGGTGGCACCGGCTATGAACACCACAATGTGGGAGCAACCGACGGTACAAGCCCATTGGCAACAACTGCAACAACAGCCCCGTTATCATTGCTTACCCCCGGCCTATGGCCGCTTGGCCTGTGACAGTGTCGGTGTGGGGCGAATGGCGCAGACGCAGGAAATCATTGCCTATTTAGATTCTTTGGCCTATACCCACGGCAAGCGAGACTTAGCTGGGAAGCATCTGTTGATTACCGCCGGGGGCACCCGGGAATATTGGGATGCGGTGCGCTTCATCGGTAATCCGGCAACGGGAAAAATGGGGATCGCTCTGGCAAGGGCAGCCCTTCATCGCGGGGCGACGGTAACGTTGATTCATGGGGCGATCGCCGAGCCGATCCCAGCGCAGGTACGCGCTATTGAAGCAATGAGTGGCGAAGCAATGCTCAAGGCCATTCTAGAGCTGTGGCCAGAGGCAGATTGGCTGGTGATGGCTGCCGCCGTTGGCGATGTCCGCCCGGCTCAGCAGTGGTCGGGAAAGCTGCCTAAATCGGAGTTGCCTACGGCCTTACCCCTGAGTCCTGTGCCCGATATTTTGCAAGCGGTGGCTCAAATGCGTCAGCCCCACCAACGTCTGATTGGTTTTGCCGCCCAAACGGGGGATATTGTCACGCCTGCCCAGGAAAAGCTAAAACGCAAGGGTTTGGATTTGATGGTTGCCAATGCAGTAGATCAAGCGGATTGTGGTTTCGGCACCGTTGAAAATGCTGCGGTAGTGCTGGATCGTCAGGGGCGATCGCGCCCTCTTGCCAAGGTACCAAAGTTAATTCTGGCCCACCAAATTTTTGACATTGTCCAAGAATGGCTGCCATGAATAATGGCCTGACGGTTGTTCCGTTGCCTCTTGAAATGCAGCGGGCGATCGCTGCCGCTGAAACCCTCGACTCCCTTGCCACGATTGCCCAAGAACTGGTGGAAAATGCCCTTGATGCTGGCGCAAGTCGCATCCACCTGCACTGGCACCCTGCAGCATGGCACCTTGAGGTCACGGACAATGGCGAAGGAATTCGCTGGGCAGATCTCACTCAAGTAGCCCTCCCCTACACCAGCAGCAAGTTACCCGCCAGCGGGAAACTAGCCGACATCACAACCTTGGGATTTCGCGGCCAAAGCCTCCACAGTTTGGCACAAATGGCCCAGTTAACGATTTGCAGCCGCCATCGCGAGGCAGATAGCGGTTGGCGAGTGAGTTATGATGCCCACGGGCAGGTGCGCAGCCAGCGTCCTCTAGGAATGGCGGTGGGGACCCGTGTGATTGCTGAGCACATTTTTCAGAACTGGCCCCAACGTCAGCAGGGAGCAAATCCAAACCAGGTACGGCAGCGGCTTCAGCAAATCGCCCTCTGTTTCCCGCAGGTGGCTTGGTATCTCCTTAAGGATGGCAAACAGTGGTGTCACTGGCCGGCAGTGGCGTCTTTGGGCGATCGCCTGCTGCAACTCATCCCACAACTGCATCCTCAAGATCTACGCCAAATGAGTGATGCCCAGATCGAACTGGTCTTGGCGCCGCCAGATTGCCACCACCGTTCCCGCCCCGATGGGTTAGGGGTTGCCGTTAATGGCCGTTGGGTGGAACTGCACAGTGATCCCTCGTGGCAGCAGGTGATTCTTGAGGCCTTTGGTCGCAGCCTCCCTCGGCAGCGCTTTCCCCTCTGTATTGCCCATCTCCATTTACCCCCGGGGGCGATCGACTGGTCAGCAGAGCCCCAAAAGCGCAGGATCTATCTACGGGAGCCAGAGCAATGGCAAACCCTGTTGGTAGAACGCATTGGCCAACTCCTGGCCTGCCCAACCACCCCCTTGAATGATGCCAGCGGCTATCAGGTGCTCAAAGCGGCTGAACCTCCGGCTCGCTATCGAACCCTGTTATCCCCAAAGGGACCTACCACTTCCCTACCTGCACTGAAAGTGGTGGGCCAGTTGCACAATACGTACATTATTGCCGAGCACGCCGAGGGCATTTGGCTGATTGAGCAGCACATTGCCCATGAACGGGTGCTTTACGAGCAGATTGAAACGGATTGGCAAGCAGTGGAGCTAGAGCAGCCGGTGTTGCTGGAATCTCTCACGGAAACACAAGTGCAACGCTTTCAAGACTGGGGGCTAGGGGTCGCCCCCTTTGGGGTGCAGCTTTGGGCAGTGCGTAGGGTTCCTGCTCTACTGCGCGATCGCCCAGATCGAGTCGCCGCCCTCATTGAACTCAGCCAAGTGACGGATCTGAGCGCCGCCAAAGTGGCCGTTGCCTGTCGCAGTGCCATTCGTAACGGAACGCCCCTCACCCTTGCGGAAATGCAAACCTTGGTGGATCAGTGGTACCGTTGTCGTCAACCCCACACCTGCCCCCATGGTCGCCCTATCTGTCTGCAACTGAAAGAATCTAGCCTTGCCCGTTTTTTCCGTCGCCACTGGGTGGTAGGCAAAAGTCATGGCATCTGACAGAAAGGGCAATCCTGCAGGGGAGTAAAGACGTGGAGATCTGCCCCTTGGCGCAGACAGTGCCGCAAATGCATCAGCAGCCGTCCTAGGTAGTTTGAGCCTTGGCGATCGCTCCCACAGCCCCAATACCTATCTACAGGGGAGTCCTCCACTAATTCTTCATCCACGGTTGCCAAGAGCAGTTCCCGCAACTCGGCATGGGTGGTAAATTTAGCCACAAGGGCACGCCACATCACTGCCTGTTTGAGCTGATCCCACTGGGGATGAACAGGATAGCGACCACTGCGACCCAGTTGGGCAGCCGCCTCAGGAGTTGGCGCGATGCGAATAGCATGACCAAAGGCCTCATAGGGAGTGCCAAAGAATTTGTGGGCTTGGTAGTAGTGCTCTGCTGTTGGCCAGTAATAGCCCTCTAGGGTAAACCCGTGGGGAGAGAAATTGGAAAAACTGCCGTAGGCATCCTTGACGCGATAAAAGTAGATTGTCATTGCCAACCGCGTTCCTGCACCCCTTGATCACCTAGCGTTTATCATGGCTGAGATCATCATGCCCCAAATACCGTCCTTTTCCCAGGGACAGAACCGGGTTAGGGTAACCAATTCTTGCTAAGATTAGCCTCGTGGGTATCTTAAAACCTAAATTTTGTTTTGGGGTTGAGTATGAAACGTTTTTGGGCGATGGTTTGCGCGCTTTTCCTAAGTGTGTCACTACTGCTGACCAGTTGTGCCAATGTGCCCACGGGGCTAACGGGCAATTTCCGTGAAGATACCCTTGCCCTGATCAGTAGCCTGCGGGAAGCGATCGCTCTACCAGAGAATGCCCCCAACAAAAAGGCAGCTCAAGCAGAGGCCCGCAAAAAGTTGAATGATTTCTTTGCCCTCTATCGTCGCGATGACTCGTTGCGATCGCTCTCCTCTTTTATGACGATGCAAACCGCCCTCAACTCCCTCGCGGGTCACTACAGTTCCTATCCCAATCGTCCTCTCCCTGAGAAGCTGAAAGCCCGCCTCGAACAGGAGTTTAAGCAAGTCGAACTCGCCCTTGATCGCGAAGCCAAGTCCTAGTCCCGATGGGGGATAAGCCCTATACCAAAATTCCGATCGCAGAGTGCGGGGAACCCCTAGCACCTATTCCCCCTGCCTTTCTGCGGTTGGCCCCCCATCCCTATCAAAGTCTCGGTGCCCCCTATGGCAGGGCTTCGCCCTTTTACTTGCGCTTAGGCGTGATTGCTGCCCTGGAGCGGGCCCAAGCATTCCTAGAGCCCTACGGCTGGCAACTGGCGATTTTTGATGCCTATCGCCCAATTGCGGTGCAGCAATTCATGGTGGCGCATACCTTTACTGCCCTTTGTCAAGAGCGGGGGTATGATTCGCAGCAGCTTGAGCCCGCGATCGCCACCGAGATTTGGCAGCAGGTTTATCAATTTTGGGCTGTGCCCAGCTCAGACCCCAAGGAACCGCCCCCCCACAGTACCGGTGCTGCCGTTGATCTGACCCTGGCTGACCAGGCAGGCCATCCTCTGGACATGGGGGGCGCCATTGATGAAGTTTCCGAGCGTTCCTTTCCCGATTTTTACGATCGTCATCCTGACGAGATCAATGCCGCCTGCTTTGCTCAGCGTCGCCAAATTCTCTATCAAGCAATGAGCGATGCGGGTTTTCAGCGCCACCCAAACGAGTGGTGGCACTTTTCCCTTGGGGATCAGTTGTGGGCGTGGCAAACGCAGCAACAGACTCACCAGCGGGACATCCTCGCTCGCTATGGGCGCGTCGATTTCTGAGGATGGGTCACCCTTAGAGTTTGTTAAGATTCAACCCCGCTTCTTTGGCAAATGCACTCAGGCCTTTGCGCTCGAGGGTTTTAATGGCTTTGGTAGAGAGGCGCAGTCGCACCCAACGCTTGCCCTCTGGCCACCACACCCGTTTCCATTGCAAATTCACTTCCTGTAGTTTTTTGGTCCGCCGATGGGAGTGGGAAATAGCGTAGGCGTTATTGGCCTTTTTTCCAGTTAGTTGACAAACGCGGCTCATGAGTTTTCTCCCCTACAAGGCAACGTGAAGCAAAATAAGCAGGACTTCTAGCCTAACATATTCCGTCGAGAAGGACACGGCCTATTTGAAGGTTTCCTTGAGGACGGTACGGGCCGCCAAGTGATTGCGGGTGGTGGTTAAAATTTCCGCTTCCCGCAGCAGGCGATCGTAGGTGGACTGTAGCTCCAAAAGGCGTTGCTGCTCCTGAGCGACACCGCGAAAATTACTGGCAATCCAATAGGACAGCTCCAGGGCAGTGGTGGGCACATCGGGGGGCAGTTCCATGGGTTGTTCCGTCAGTTTTGCCGAGAGGCGCACCACATCCTCGAGGAGTTGACGTACTTCCTGGGCTAAGGGGCGCAGATCAATGCTGGTGGGTTCATCCTCAATCCACTCCACCAGTCCAACGCGGTAGGGTTTTTCGCGCACATAGTCAAGGATGCGAAACCGCTGCTGACCCAGAGAATCAATGAGCATGCGGTCATCGGGAAGCCGTTCGTAGCGACGCACTTCCGCACAACAGCCCACCGTGGCTGGCCGTCCCGTTTGCGGGTCCCACATCACGATGCCAAATCGGCGATCGCTCTCCAGAATCGTATTCATCATGATGCGGTAGCGGAATTCAAAAATATGGAGCGGCAGTGGTCGTCCCGGAAAGAGCACAACATCCGGCAAAGGAAAAATGGGGAGTTCGCGAACGGCAATGGAGGAAAAAGCCATAATGACAACGCACAGAAGCCAATGCTTCTATCCTACCGTACTTTGAAGGCTCCCTAGGATGCGGAACCGGGGACTTGAACCCCGAAGTCCTTGCGGACACTAGAACCTGAATCTAGCGCGTCTACCAATTCCGCCAGTTCCGCTTCTGATAGTTTTTCGTAGGCGATCTCTTATTATTCTTGCTTTGGTGAAGTTCTGTCAACTCACTTGCGTCTAAATGTGAGCACAAAGGGCTGACCATCTAATTGACCATGACCCACCAAGTTGAGAATGGATTGCTGAGGGCCGTAACGGATCTTGAGGGTGCCATGGGCATCAGCCATACCCGAACTGGTTAAGCGAATCCGCAGATTGTAGGCATCCTGCTGAATGAGATTGCCAGAGAAGCCAATAGGGTGGCCATCCGCAAGTTGCATATTGATATCCGCCACCTTTTGCGAATCAATGACAATACTCATAAACGTTACTTTTTGCCTCGGACGGCCACTGATGCGAAATAGTCCCTCCCCTCTATCGGCGTAGAAGGTGATTCCTGTGGGTTGGATTTGCTGCGCAACTATTGCGGGTAGTTGGGGGGCGATCGCAGGGCTGAGCATCGCAGCGCTGAGGGTAAAAAGTGTTGCTATAATCATACGGTTGGCAGTTCCTGTCTATTCATGCTGATCATGACGCTCAAAAAGTGTAAGTTTTAGCCAAACAACCGGATCCTACAACCAGACTTAATGCAATAAGCCTGAATATCCTAGATGGGTTCTCGATTTACAACCGCTCAAGGGGCGTCAGCCGGGGATCAACGACCCTTTGCCCGCGTCGCGGAAAGCGAACCACCAAAGAGAGTTTCGCCCCCACATTGAAGACATGGGTAATTTCCCCTTCGCCATAGACGGGATGGACAATGCGATCGCCCACCCGCCAAAGCGAGGCAGCAGCCTTGCTTAACCGCGAGGGGGATACCTTCATGACAGTGGCCCTTGGGGGGCGGCGTTGAACATTGCCCGTGAGCAGTTCTGGGGGTAGCTCCGTCAGAAATTGCGACGGTATCGTGTCTTCCCTGCCATTGTAAAGACGACGGCTTTGGGCAAAGGTCAGAAAGAGGCGCTCCTGGGCACGGGTAATGCCCACATAGCAGAGGCGGCGTTCCTCTTCTAGGGCCATGGGATCGTTGAGACTGCGGAAGTTGGGAAACAGTCCCTGCTCCATCCCCACCAAAAAGACCACGGGAAATTCTAGCCCCTTGGCAGCATGTAAGGTCATTAGGGAGACGCCCCCCTCTCCCTCTTGCAATGTATCCAAATCTGAGGCAAGGGCAGAACTGTTGAGGAAATCGCTGAGGCTGGCCCCCTCATTCTCCTCGCTAAATTGCTGGGCAGCGTTGACCAATTCCATCAGGTTTTGCAGTCGCTCTAAGCTTTCGTCGGTGCCTGCGTTTTCGAGTTCGCGGCGGTAGCCTGTCTCTTCAATCACGGTTTTCACCAGTTCAGGGAGTTCAATATCGTCTACTAGCGATCGCAGGCGGGTCATGAGGGTCACAAACTGCTGCAGTGCCCGGCTGGCTCGCCCAGCCAACGGTGTCATGGATTCGGTATCAGCAATTAAGTCCCACAGGGAAATGCCAAGGGTTTGGGCAGCATCGCTGAGGCGCTCTAGCGTGGTTTTGCCAATACCGCGGCGCGGCACATTGATAATTCGCCGCAGATTCACGGTGTCTTGAGGATTTTGCAGCAGCCGCAGGTAGGCGAGAATATCCTTGACTTCTTTGCGCTCATAGAACTTGAGACCACCAACCACGGTGTAGGGAATATTTGCGCGAACTAAAGCCTCCTCAAAGGGGCGAGATTGGGCATTGGTACGGTAGAGAATCGCAAACCGTCCCCATTGGGGTTCGAGGGATTGACTGCCCAAGGCTTTAATCTGTTGGGCAATGAAATAGGCTTCATCGGTTTCGGTGTCGCAACATTCACAGTGAATGGGGGGACCGGCATCCTTGGTGGGACGTAGCACTTTATCAATGCGTTCACTGTTGTGCTCAATGAGATAATTGGCGGCCTGCAAAATGTTGGCAACGGAGCGATAGTTTTCTTCCAACTTGATCATTGTGCGGGTATCCTGATCGGGTAGGCGATCGCCAAAATCCTGCTGGAAATTCATCAGGATAGTGAAATCGGCACAGCGAAATGAATAGATGGATTGATCTACATCGCCGACCACAAAAATTGAGCGATTGCCCCAATTCTGAAACTGTTGAGGGGGGGTGCCATTGGTGGCCAACAGCCGAATGAAATCGTACTGGGTGCGATTGGTATCTTGGTACTCGTCCACCAGGATATGCTGGAACTGCTGATGCCAATAGTCAAGACGCTCAGGGCGCTGTTGCAGCAGATGCACTGTTCGCAAAATTAAATCATCAAAATCAAGGGCATTATTCTTGGCAAGAGCTGCCTCATAGCGACGATAAACCTCTGCTGCTACACGACCAGCGGGCGATCTCTGTTCCTGCTCCAATTGATCTGGGCTGAGTCTGCGGTTTTTGGCATAGCTAATTTTGTAGCGGATAGCGCGCGGATCATGCCTGCGCTCATCGAGATTGAGTTCACCCGTAATAATTCCCTTGATTAGGGTTTGTACATCTGACTCATCAAAAATTGTAAAATGCCGCGTCCAGCGATACCCTTGGGGATGTTGATAGGCCTCAATTTCCAAGCGCAGAAGTCGAGCACATAGGCTGTGGAAGGTGCCAATCCATAGGGGCTTGGTGTAGGTGTGATAGACGCGCGATCGCACCCGCTGCTGTTCTGCAGGGGACAGATCCAGCCAGTCTCTGCCGTAGAGTTCCTTGGCCATCTCTTGGCTAAAAAGGGCTTCAATCCGCTCTTTCATTTCGCGGGCGGCCTTATTGGTAAACGTCACCGCCAAGATATTCTCTGGTGCTACCTGACGATGGCGAATCAAATGGGCAATTCGATAGGTGAGCGTGCGCGTTTTCCCAGAACCGGCTCCTGCCACCACCAACAGGGGACCCGAGTAGTGCTCCACCGCCTGCCGCTGTGAGGGATTGAGTCCTGCGAGAAAATCACTGCTCATGATCCTGCTATGCCCATGTGCCTAGAGTTTTATGATACCTGAGGATTGGGGGACAACCCATTGGTGGCCTCCCGCGCCTTCGTATCGCAGGAGTGCTATCAAGAATTCATGGCGAGAGACCCTCAGGCGTTTTCTGGCAGGCTGCCGTCGGTGAGCTTGCTTTTGGGGACTTCCACAGGTAGAACAGATCAGTTGTTTAGGCGATGTTATTCCCCTCTCAACCTGGGAATCCTCAGGGTACAATGGGGGTTCACCTCGGCGATGATACTTTATGGACAGCGTCCACTGGCAGCAGGTTCACAACTACACTGACATCCTTTACCACAAAACGACGGGCATTGCCAAAATTACGATTAATCGCCCCCACAAGCGCAATGCCTTTCGCCCTCAAACCATTGTTGAAATGAGTCAGGCCTTTGAGGATGCTCGCAATGATCCCACCATTGGGGTTGTCTTGCTCACGGGGGCAGGCCCCCACACGGATGGTAAGTATGCGTTTTGTGCAGGTGGTGACCAAAGCATTCGCGCTGAGGCAGGTTACCTCGACGAGCAGGGGGTGGCGCGGCTGAATGTGCTGGATCTGCAACGGCAAATTCGCTCCCTACCCAAGGTCGTGATTGCCCTTGTGGCCGGCTATGCCATTGGTGGTGGCCATGTGCTCCACCTGGTCTGTGACCTCACCATTGCGGCGGACAATGCCATTTTTGGCCAAACGGGGCCAAAGGTGGGGAGCTTTGATGGTGGTTTTGGAGCTAGTTACCTAGCCCGCATTGTGGGTCAGAAAAAAGCGCGGGAAATTTGGTTTCTCTGTCGGCAATACACCGCTCAGGAGGCGCTGGCGATGGGCTTGGTGAATGCCGTTGTCCCTGTTGAGGAGCTAGAGGCAGAGGGAATCCGCTGGGCACAGGAAATCCTCAGTAAAAGTCCCTTGGCCATTCGCTGCCTCAAGGCGGCCTTTAATGCTGATTGTGATGGCCAGGCCGGCCTCCAGGAGTTAGCGGGGAACGCAACGCTGCTGTACTACCTCACCCAAGAGAGTGCCGAGGGCAAGACCGCCTTTTTGGAAAAACGCCCCCCCAACTTTCGGCAGTTTCCTTGGCGACCCTAGGGGATGCGCTACAGTAGGAACATGTGGCATTGGGAGAATTCGCCATGTGTATTTGTGTTAACTGCGCCCTGGTGGATCGCTGCACCACTTATCATGCGGTTGAAGCGCAGCACCAGCAGCCCCATTTGACCCTGACGCCAGACTTTGACCCGATTGAGCCAACAATCAATGTGAATATCCGCACCCAAGGGGAAGAAATTCAATTGGACTGGGATGTGGTCAGTTGTGCGAGTTTCGTCGAAGAACAGGGACGGTGGGCAAAACTGCGTCCAGGAGAACTGATTCCCACTTAGGTTCACTATTCGCTCATTAGTAGCCGGCGATCGCGCCAATTCAAATCTAATGCTCTCTTTTTGCTGCACCTATGGGACAAAGCCGGCTGAGACAGCAGCTTGATCTATTTTTGCACTCTCCACAGGTAGAAATTAGCCTGCTGGTTTTGATTTTAATATGGGTACTTTTGGTGGTTATTGATCTCTTCTGGATACAGCCCGGGTACCCTAATTTTTTTGTGATGCTGTCGGATTTACCCCTGCGGCTGTGCTTTGTTGTTGAGTTATTCCTACGATTTGCGATCGCCCGCAAAAAGCAACGATTTTTCCGCCACTACTGGCTTGATCTAGTTGCGATTCTCCCCACGCCGCCCCAGTGGACACTGTTTCGTTTGCTGCCACTGCTGCGTCTGCCCCGTGCCTCAATTCTGATGAACCGCAACTTCCACTACATTGCCCCCCAGATTTCTGGTCTCTACAGTGCCCAAATTTCAGCACTGTTAATCATTGTGTTGATCATGCTCTTTGGGGGGCTGGCTTTTTATATTATCGAAGGAACCTCAAACCCAAACATCAAGACCCTTGGGGATGCCCTGTGGTACAGCTTCTTTTCTTTAGTGTCTGCCGAACCCATTGGTGCCTATCCTCAAACCCATGCCGGGCGGATCGTTACCCTAGTCGTGGTTTTGTCGGGGCTGACCTTGTTTGCCGTGTTTACAGGGGTGGTGTCTGCCTTCATGGTGCAGCGGTTGCAGTCGGTCATGAGCATTAAGAACCTTGACTTGGATGAGTTGCGCAACCACATTATTCTTTGTGGCTGGAATCGCAGTGCCCCCCTTGTGCTGGAGGAGTTACAAACCGATCCCCAAACCCGCTATGCGCCGATTGTCGTTATTGCTGAATTGGCACAGCTGCCCCTGAATGAATTGCGGACAGCGGATCAAAATCGCCTCTACTTCTATTCGGGAGACTATACCCGCATTGACGTTTTAGAGAAGGTGCAGATTTACCATGCCTCCCGTGCCATTCTCTTGGCGGATACCAGCCAGCCCCGCAGTGATCAAGACCGCGATGCCCGCACTGTTCTTGCTGCGCTGACCATGGAAAAGCTCAATCCAACGATCTACACCTGTGCTCAGCTTTTGGATCGCAATAACAATGTCCAACTTCAAGCGGCAGGGGTGGAGGATGTGGTTGTAGCTGATGAAATGGCAGGTCACCTCATTGGCAATGCAGTGCGCAATCAAGGGGCGATGGACGTCTTTGCGGAGCTGCTGACGGTACAGGTGGGGAACCAATTTTATCGGCTGCCTTTGCCGTCAACGCTGGCAGGCAAAACCTTTTGGTATGCGCAACGACACCTTAAGGAGCAGGACGATGCTCTCCTGATAGCTGTGGAACGTCGCATTGAGGGGCGTCGCCAAACGTATATTAATCCACCGATGAACTATGAGTTGCAGGTGGGGGATTACGTGGTTGTGATTGCGCGGCAGTCTCCACAGTGGGGATAAGGTCATGGAAATTTCTTCCCAAGTAGAGCTACCCTTTCCCCGTGACGCTGTCTATCGCACCTATCGCGATCGCCTGCCAGAACTGGTGAACTGGATGCCCAATGTGCGAGCAATTGAAGTACAGGCGCGCCACGAACAGCCCCAAGGCCTAGAAATGGTTTTGGTTTGGCATGGTGGCGGTGACATTCCAGCGGCGGCACGGGCATTCTTGAGTGAAGCAATGCTCTCATGGACGGACTATAGCTATTGGGACAATCGCCACTATCTCACCCGCTGGCGCATTGTCCCCCATGCCTTTACGGAGGCCGTTGACTGTCAGGGGGAAAATCAATTTATTGCCAATGGTTACTCAACGATCATCACGAGCCGTGGCCATCTCAGGATTGATCCAAAACGCATTACCGGTGTCCCCTTCTTTTTAGCAAGTATGATTGCTCGGGTAGTTGAAGAGTATTTAGGACAACGAATTGAACCCAATTTTCAGCAGTTAGCCACAAGCGTGGGATTATTTTTACATTCTCAGGAGGATTAGGCGTGAAAATACTGGCGCAAACGGACAATTCCCTGCGCTTGCGGCAGAGGTCTTTGGGGAATTGGTTTATAGGCGGGATTTTTTGTCTTGTAT
>NZ_JACOMP010000174.1:0-4868 GCF_014466085.1 Thermosynechococcus sp. OHK43 | reverse complement strand
CAAGATATTTAGGAAAAATTAGGAAAAAATGGTTATAAAACGTTTATGGAGCCTTAGTTGTCCTCTCTTTGTCGGTATTACGGGGGTCGTTCTTCCGCCAATAACTGAGACCTGTGCCCCGTCGGCAACACCGATTCACAATTTGACGAACTTTCAGGGGATGACCCTTCGCGGCACAGTTCGCAGCGTCGTTGGTAATCCATTCATCCTCGATAACAGCACTGGCCAAGTGATGGTGGATGCGGGGCCGCGTTGGTTTTACCAAATCAATCGCCAGCCGGGCGAAACCGTTACAGTTGTCGGTAAATATGATAGATATGATTTTAATGCCATTTTAATGCCTTCAGTATTACTCGCGCCAATGGGGAGGGGGTTAACATCCGTCCCCACAGTGACCCTCCCCTTGGGCCAGTGGTCGGCGGCGCCTGTGGCAACGACCGGCATGCAAAAATCAGCCAGCCCACCCTATCCGCAAATGGGAAATTTTGCGAGGCACCTAAAATCTGGATTGATAGAGGGGGCGATTGCCCCTTTGATGTTCAGCGATCGCTAGCCAAAAGCAGCATAGAAACCAGCTCAGTGCCATTACTGATTCTTGGGCTAAAGCATGAGTTTTTCTAAACTTTCCTTGAAAGAATTCTTGGTATAGTAAAAGCGTTTACGAACTACTGTCCACTCGTCATTGGATTAGCCATGCTACTGAAGTCCACAACACGCCACGTTCACATCTATGCCGGCCATGTGGTAGATGGTGAAGTTCATCCTGATACCGAAACGCTGACGCTGAATGTGGATCCCGATAACGAATTGGAGTGGAACGAAGCCGCCCTTGCGAAAGTGGAAGCCAAGTTTCAGGAATTGGTGGCCAATGCCGCAGGGGAAGACCTGACGGAATACAATTTGCGGCGGATTGGCTCAGACTTGGAGCACTTTATTCGCTTCTTACTGATGCAAGGGGAAATTGGCTACAACCTCAATAGTCGTGTGCGCAACTATAGTCTGGGGATTCCCCGTGTAAATCACTCCTAGATTCCCAAACTCTCAATTCCGAAATCATTCAAGCTTTGACAGCGGAGCTTCCCGCTATCGTTCTTAGCATTGGGATGCATAAAGGGAGAGCCATCCTCTATCTGGTCTTTCGTGTTTCACCTGTGTGATCGCTTGGGGGAAAAAGCGGTGTTAAACCGTCAATTGGCCAAAAAAAAGAGGCCATTACTGACCTCAAAATGACACTTTGACCGCTGAAAATTGGGAGAAAGTGAAGGTCTAGAGGAGACCCCAGAAGTGAAGCACGCCTTGTTTGGTGATCAGTTCTGTGAGCAGTGCCGCCACAAAACCAATCATGGCAAGGCGGCCGTTCCAAATTTCAGCTTGGGGGGTAAATCCAAACACCCATGCATTGCGGTCTTCAGCTTTAATGGTTTTGGTATCTTCCATGGTTTTGACTCCTGATCGAACCCTGTACCCTCACTGTAACAATTCTTTACCAATTGCGCAACAACTCTTAATATATTTTTCTCTATTGCTGCCCTAGAGAGCGATCGCGATATCCCTAATCAATGACTGTAGCCATCTTCACGTTCTCTAGCTTGGCGAGGATTTGGGGCTTATAGTTTTCAAATTCTGCCTTGAGGAGATTACGGCTCACAACCGCTGGGGCCGAACTGGGTAAGTTTTTACTGGTTTGCAGCCAGTCCCGTAGGAGTTGCCGCTGAAAGGTTGCGATTGTAAACATGCGGACATTGAGGCAGTGTTGCGGATCCTCAAGGGAGAAAAAGAGCAGCGGGTAATAACCCGTTTCCGAAAGCAAAAGGCAGAGTTCTTGGTTGCGTGGCAGCTTCATATCCAAATAACAGGGCAACCAGCGGGGACCTTGCTGGGGATCATAAATAGCCGTAATCCAGAGGATCATCGGGTGGGGACTGGTGGTGAAGAGAAACTGGTTGTAGCGAAGATTAAGCATGCGCCGATCAATCTCTGACCGAGGCAACATCACCCACAGCGACGCCGCTGATTCCCGTTGGGCATACAAGGGCACGGGAAAGACAATTTCCGCTACAGGTTTATCCGCAGGCCAAACACTTTGCCAGCAGACTTCCTCAACCGTCGCAAGGGCAACAGGCGGTTGAGATTGGCGTTCTGAGGGTTGAGATACTTTGGCGGCAACCCCTACCCCCGGCTGGGTGACTCGAGTACTGCCAAACTGTTCCTCAACAGCTGTGAGAACTTTGATAATTTCCCCAACATTTTGGGGGCGATCACTGGGGGATTTGGCCATACAGGCCATGATCAGTTCCTCAAGGGCAGGGGGAAGATGCAGCCCCGGACTCGCCACATTGAAGGGAATGGGCTTTTGGAAGTGGTGCGCCTTAAACCAACTACCGATAGAGTGGCTTTCCGCCTGAATGGGCATCTTGCCTGTGAGTAACTCATACATGGTGATGCCAAGACTGTAGATATCAGAGCGGTGATCCAATTCCCGCCCTTCAATTTGTTCTGGCGAACAATAGGCCAAAGTGCCCATAAACGACGAGGTTTGACCCTTTTCAGAGACATCCCCCAAAAATTTGGCAATCCCAAAATCTAATAGCTTGGCGAGTTCCCCCATCGTGCCATCCTGAATCACAAGGACATTACTGGGTTTGATGTCACGATGAATAATCGGGCATTTTTGGCCTTCGATGATAATTCCTTCATGGGCTACCTGAAGACCAAGGCACATGTGCCGTGCAATGCGCAGAAATCGGCTTAAAGGCAGGGGTTCTTCTAGGAGCAAATCACTGAGGTTTTCTCCCTCTAAAAATTCCATGACGTAGAAGGGAATTTCCTCGTTGTTCATGCCGTAGTCGAGCACCCGCACCACGTGCATACTTTTCTGGCCGAGGAGAGCACCCGCCCGCGCTTCTTGGGCAAAGCGGGTTTTCATGCGATCGTTGAGCAGGCTGTGGGACAGGAATTTAACGGCAACGGGAACACCCCCAAGGAGACTATCTTCTGCGCGATAGACCCGCCCCATTGAGCCTTTGCCAATTAACTCCGTGAGCCGATACCGGTTCATGAGGACTTGGCCGATGTTGGTGTCGCGGTGGGGTTCTGACATAGTTGCCTCGGAGGGAAATCGGCTGGCGAGATCGCAAGCAGGCAAGGTTGACGTTGCTTGGTCGTTACTCCATAAGTTACTTAATATTATCTCTGGAATCTTTGGGTTCTGTTTGCTCCATTTGAGCCATGGGGGCGATCGCTCTCCCCAATCCGTAGTTTCTTAAGCAGTTTTAGGGTTTTAAGCATTGGGAACGCCTAACCAAGACATCAGCGAAGAACTGGTTATCTCAATTCCTTTCTCCAAATCAGGAAGAAGGATAAAGACCACACCGCCACTACAGGAAACCTCCCCCACCGATCGCCAGTGATTCGCGGTATAGATATGCACATGATCAACTGTCCTCCGTCGCCAACAGCGCCACATCTCACCGGCAGCACAATCATAGAGCTGATAGTCTTTGGGAATGGGGGCACGGGTAAAGGGCACCAGTGGTGCTTTGTTGTAGGCAAGGTCCGGAAAAAATGAACTATGGATCAATGCCTGTCGCAAAGATTCCCACGCATCGCAGTAGCGCTTGACTGTGATCTGTGGTTGACCCTCTTCACTTTTGCCTATGGCAATGAGGCCAGTTCGGTTGTCCACCAGTTGCAAAGTTCCTAGGACGGACTCAATGCGATAGTTGGGATTGGAGGCAAGGCTCTCGGTACCATTGACAACATCGGCAACGAAAACGGCAAACAACTCGTTGTCATTCATGAATTTACTCCTGATCCTGATTTTTCACCAGTTTACTTGGCAGCTTCGGTGGCAGAGGAGTGGCTCATCGGTTTTTCCTCTTGCAAGATTAAAATATCGCGAAAATTTCCTTTCTGAGGCGATCGCAAACCTCCGTATAATCATGGATTGATAAGGTAGTTGCATGGCTGCCTTCACTGGACTCTATACGCAGGGTTATCTCCCACACTTTGATTGCTTTGAGATGCTTTGACTTCTGAGGTTAACCATGAAATATCGCATTTTAATGGCGACTCTGCTGGCGGTATGTCTAGGGATTTTTTCCTTGAGCGCCCCCGCCTTTGCTGCAAAACAGACTTTAACCTATGACGATATTGTGGGTACAGGTCTGGCCAACAAGTGCCCCACCCTGGATGATACGGCGCGTGGTGCCTATCCCATTGATAGCTCCCAAACCTATCGCATTGCCCAACTGTGCCTGCAGCCGACGACATTTTTGGTCAAGGAAGAGCCTAAGAACAAACGCCAAGAGGCCGAATTTGTGCCCACAAAACTGGTGACCCGCGAAACCACGAGCTTGGATCAAATTCAAGGGGAACTCAAGGTCAACAGCGATGGCAGTCTTACGTTTGTGGAAGAGGATGGGATTGATTTCCAACCAGTGACAGTGCAAATGCCTGGTGGTGAGCGCATCCCACTGCTGTTTACGGTGAAAAACTTGGTGGCGAGCACTCAGCCCAACGTGACCAGCATCACCACTTCAACGGATTTCAAGGGCGAATTCAACGTTCCCTCCTACCGCACTGCCAACTTCCTCGATCCCAAAGGACGGGGCTTGGCCTCTGGTTATGACTCGGCGATCGCCCTTCCCCAAGCTAAAGAAGAAGAACTGGCTCGCGCCAACGTCAAACGCTTCTCCCTCACCAAGGGTCAAATTTCTCTGAATGTGGCGAAAGTGGATGGCCGCACCGGTGAAATTGCTGGCACCTTTGAAAGTGAGCAACTCTCCGATGATGATATGGGTGCCCACGAACCCCATGAGGTGAAAATTCAAGGGGTCTTTTACGCCCGCATCGAACCTGTCTAGGAT
>NZ_JACOMP010000173.1:0-7259 GCF_014466085.1 Thermosynechococcus sp. OHK43 | reverse complement strand
CTTGGAATCGCTACCATTTTGACACACTCCCCTAGCGATCGCTAGGCTAGGGATCAATAGAAAAAACTAAATTGCCCTATAGCGAATCATTAGCAATGTCCCAACCAACTGTCCTCTGTGCTGGCGAAGTTCTCTTTGATTGTTTAGAACTCCCCCCCGCTCCCCCCCAATGTTTTCTGGGGGGTGCCCCGGCTAATGTTGCCTGTGGTTTAGTGAAGTTGGGAGTGAGTGCGGCCTTTTTAGGAGCTGTGGGAGAGGATGCCTTGGGCCAGCGAGCCTGTGCCGAATTGGCCGCCTTGGGCGTCAATATCGAAGCGGTTGAGCGGGTAGCTGGGCTGCCGACGCGGCAAGTGCGGGTTCAATTGGTGGGGGGCGATCGCCGGTTTGTCGGGTTTGCGCCAGCGGGAACCTCTGTCTTTGCGGATATGCAGTTCTGCGGCCAGCAGGTCTCCCCATCCTTACTGACTGGGGCACGATTTTTTGTCACTGGGACGCTCGGACTCGCCAGTGAACCCACCGCCACGACCATTGACCATCTGGTGCAACGACTGCGGCAAAAAGGTGCCTTGGTTCTCATTGATGCCAATTGGCGACCGATCTTTTGGCCTGATCCAAGGGTTGCTCCTGAGCGCATTTGTCCTTTTCTGGCACAGGCGCATTTCCTAAAACTTGCCAAGGAGGAGGCGGAATTATTTTTCTCTGACAGTGATCCCCAAGTTGTTTACCGTGCACTTTGGGGGAGGGCGCCTGACCATGGGGTGGTCATTACTGACGGGGATCAAGCTATTCGCTACTTTTGGCACGAAAATCAAGGGGAATTAGAACCCCCCTCGATGTCAGTTGTGGATACCACTGGTGCCGGTGATGGCTTTGTTGCGGGTTGGATTGCCCAATTATGGCAGGGCACTCCAGAAACCTACCGTGATCCCGAATGGCAAGCGGCCTGTTTAGAATTTGCCACGGTGGTGGGGGCCCTAGTGACGACAAAACGGGGAGCGATCGCGGGTCAACCGACCCTTGCTGAGGTTACGCAATGGCTTCGGGATCATCCCCAGAGAAAAATACGAACGCACTCAACGGCCTAGCAGTGGTTGATGGTCTGGCGGCGATCGCTGGCTCATTCCCACGGGCAGGGATGGCTGCCCCCAAGGGACAGGCCCGCCAAAATCCCCGCACTGGCACATTCAGTTTTTCGCAGGTACCACCGCGTCGCCCTTCGGAATAATAAAAGCGACAAAAGCGGCAAGTTGTGGGAGTGACAATTGGGCTATCCATCGCGGGGATCAACTCCGAAGTAAAATCTTTAGACTCTCTACCTTCCATCCTATGAAATTGTCCTCAGGGACTTTTTCAGCGATCACAGGGTCAAAGGGGCCTAGGAAGTGAGTTTTAGCGATCCCCAGTGGTCAAAACTGCTTTTAGATTCTTTTCATACTCCCGCAATACTCCGTAATAATACGGATATCAATCGTAGGAAAAATAAAAAAAAGTTGAGTCCGCAGACTCAACCCATGGAGATCACACTAATTTCTAACCAAGGGAAGAAATTAACGCACAGTAACTGGTGTCGGTTCCTTGGTGGGGATTAAGAATAACTTGATCATCTGCCACAGATTTGACAGATAAAGGGGAAGTTTTTTGAGGAAGCCCCCGTTTTGCTTGGCAATTTCTGTGAGCTTAGCGTTGTTTTCGACACACCGCTCTAACCGCTGATAAAATTCTGGATGATCGACATCGAGAATCACCGGGAAAACACGGCCTGCGGTTTCATTGGTTTTGGCAATGACCTCGCGATCGTACTCGCGGGCATCCAAGCCAATAGCAGCATAGAACTTCGACCGCTGCAAATCGTTGAGATACATTGTGGCAAAGACCGACAGCAGGAAGAAGCGGCACCACAGTTTTGGTGGTAGCCAGCAGACCATGAAGTAGCGTGCCCATTTCTGACCAGAGAGGGAGAGGGGGATTTCCTTAATCTTTTGCCAGAAGGTGCGTGGCCGATCCAGCATTTGCGGTTGGGAACGCATCACGGCATCAAAAAAGTCACCGTGGCGGTTTTCGTCTTGGCACCAGTTTTCAAAGAAGCGGAAGATGGGATAGATGCGATGTTCGGGGTGCTTCTCCAGATGGCGGTAAATCGTAATGTAGCGCCAGTAGCCAATCTTCTCAGAGAGGTAGGTAGCGTAGAAGATGAATTCCGGTTCAAAGTAGGTGTAGCTGCGGTGCTGGGTCAAAAAGCCCAAATCCAAGGACAGGTTAAAGTCAGCCATGGCTTTGTTGAGGAACCCAGCGTGGCGGGCTTCATCGCGAGACATAAGGGCAAAGCACTCCGCCAGTAGGGGGTTGCGATCCTTGAGCTTGCGGCTGAGTTCTTTGTAGAGGAGAAAGCCAGAAAATTCGGCTGTGCAGGAGCGCTCCAAAAATTCAATGAATAACTGGCGAGTTTCGCCATCAATGTGATCCCAAGACTGTTCAAATTCTTCGTCCCGCACAAAATGGTGGCGGTTGTAGTCGCAGCGGAATTCCTCAAGGATGGCCTCAAGTTCTGCTTTGTTTTCAGTAATATCCATGTTGGCCATCGCTTCAAAGTCGGTGGTGTAGAAGCGGGGCGTGAGGATGGTTTCTTTGGCAGGGGCTTTGATACCCGGCCGCAGTTCTTCAAACTGTGGTTTGGCGACGGTATTGACCATAAAAAGCTGCGTCTCGCTTTTGCTAACGGCACTCATAGAGCATGGTAGCGAAAATCACCGATGCGTTACAGGTCGTTACAGAACCGTTACATTCCCCACCAGCGGCTGAGTTGATTGCGCCAGCGATCGCCCCAAGAGGCCGACCATGTGGGTTGGCGATAGTTTTGAATTAACTGTTGCCCCAAGGGAGTGAGGCGGTAGCGATCGGTGAGGCCTTGGCCGTCTACTTCGCGGCGCAGTAAACCGACGCGGATCAACCAGTCCAATTCTGCTTCTGCTACGAGCGCGGGCAAAGGCGATCGCGTGAATCCGGATTTGAGACCCGCCGCTCCAGCAATTTCTAAAAGCGCTACACTCCGCTGCTGCATTGTTTGAAACAAGGGCGGCAAAAAGGGACTACAGCGCAGGGCGCGATCGGCCCGTGCCAAAACCTTCGGAGAATACGCGATCGCCACAGGGTATCTCCTTAACAGAAAACCTCAATAGCCGCTATCAATGAAGGTTGCTCGCTCATGCACTGATGATGTATTGGCAGGGGGTGTCCGAGGTGATTGAGCCGCTGGAGAAGTTGATGGCGAGGAGGCGGCTTCTGCCTCCTGACGACGGCGATCAGGCAAAATCACCCGCTCCATGATGAACTCAATTGTGCCCCTGCGTACCCATCCCCGTGCCACCAAAATATCGCCAAGTCTTGCCCCTGTGGCTCGCTGATCTGCTAAGGCGACTTCAATTTGCGCCGGTGTCACCAATTCTGCCTCGACGAGATAGTTCCCCAAGCGCTTCGTGTAGCTGTCATCATGGGGACGCTGGGCAGCGGCGGGCTTTTTCGGATGTGCCTCAGTCTCTGCTGTCACGCCCGGCAGGCTCTCAAAATCACGCCGATCTCCCGCTAGGGCAACCAAACACTCCTTGATTTTCATGAGAATTTCCGCCGCCCGGCGGGGTTGATTTTGCTGGGCCGCCTGCTCCAAGAGTCGAGCTTCTGCCTCAATCAGCGTTTGTCGTGATGCCACTGCTGCGACTTGTAAAATGCGTGCCTGCTGCTGAAGCACAGCCATATTCCCTTCAAAAAGCGCTTTTTTACACTGTTTGAGAACAAGAGCTCCCTGCTTCAGTAGGACTTTGTGGGTAGGAGTAGTCATAGACAGCAACAGTGGGGATGAAGATTTTTGTAAAAAATCTTAAATTTTGACAAATGTCTTTGGTATTGTTTAGGTAAGGGGGAACAGTGCCGAACCCAACTTAATTATTTATACTATAGCCCTTTGTATTGAACCCATGCTGCTGCAACTACATCAAACAACGACATCAAAGTAAAGGTTCTGTAAAGGTTCTGTAAAGATGAGGTAACACAGCCCTCTTCGACAACACAGGGGATGTCAAGGAGCTTTGAGCCTCTCTGAGGGTGGCTTTCAGAGTGTTGAGCATGTTGCATCCTTGTGAAAAGGACTTTCATTGTCGCGATTGCTGCCGTAGGACGGTGTTGAAGAGTTCTTTCACCTGTTCCCAGGCATCCCGCGCTGCTGCTGCATCGTAGCTCTCCCGTTGATCGCAGAAAAAGCCATGATCCGCAGGATAGATGAAGATGTGGTGGCGAATGCCATGGTGGCGCAGCGCTGTTTCAATTTGTTTCACCTGCTCCATGGGAATACTTTGGTCGCGATCGCCAAAGAAGGCATAGAGCGTACCGCGAATTTTGGGTGTAATTTCAATCGTGGGTAGGCCACCGCCGGGGGTCATGGTTGTAATCCCAGCACCGTAGAATGAGGCCGTGGCTTTAATGTCCGGCAACTGGGCCACCAGATAGGCCACATGCCCCCCAAAGCAAAAGCCAATCGTACCAATGGCATCTCTATCCACCTTTTCGAGGCCACGCAGATAGGCAATGGTGGCTTGGGTGTCACTGAGGAGTTCCTCGGCTTTGGTTTGGTTTTTGTACTGTCGCCCCAAATCAATATCAGCCGCAGTGTAGCCCGTTTCAAAGCCGGGGGCAAAGCGTTGGTAAAGGGCGGGGGCGATCGCCACATAGCCTTCGCGGGCAATGCGTTCGGTCACATCGCGGATATGGGCATTGACGCCAAAAATTTCCTGAAAGACAATCACTGCTGGATAGCGGCCGGCAGCCACTGGCTCTGCTAAGTAGGCATCAATCAGCAGCTCGCCATTGACGACCTTGACCCAACGACTAGTCATCTCCACCATCGTGAACCTCCTAGGTAGAAATGTCGAGGTCAGGAAAGGTGCGCTTGAAGTCGCTCATCAATTCATCCAGTTCCGCGAGGGCGGATTCAATGTCAATCCTGAGGGTGCCATTACCGGGGAGTTCCAAAAGCTTTTTAAGGCTCTCTCGCTTCGCTAAAACAATGGCCAGACGTTCTTGTAGTGTGGATAATTCCATGGTTGACCTCGCTGCAAGGCTCACTTTTACTGTAGCGCTCCTTTGGACGGATTCTGCCCTTGAAGGGGTGTGGGGGGCGCCAGTTCCACATTAATTTCATTTACAGGGCGCGGCCGCAGTTCCAAAGATTGAGAGCGCGGCAGCAGGTCAAAGACTTCCCGCAAGGTGTCATCGAGGGTTTCAAAGGGCACGGTACCGATAAATTCCTGCCGCAATTGCCCTTGACGATCAAAAATCAGGGTTTGCGGCACCCGGCCTTTGTAGTAGTAGCCCGCTTCATTGGGGGAGAACTGCGCCCCAAAGGGCAAGGCATCCACATCAATGGCGATAAAATCCGTGGCGCGACCATAGTAGCCTTGCAACTGGGAAATGGTGGAGGCAAACTGCTTGCAGTCGCGGCTATCGTTGACATAAAACAGCAGCAACGTGGCGCGATCGCTCTGGCGCGATTTCTCGAGGGTCACTTTGGGGGGCACCAAGGAGCCATTGCCAGCATAAAGAGCAAAGATATTCCCATCGTAGCGATCGTCTTGTAACCCCGCCCAACTCGGTGCGGTCCACAGTCCCCACAACAGTAGGACAAGTCCTAACCAACCCCAGACCTGTTTCATTTTCTGCTCCATCAAATCCCGTTCTGTAAAGACACTATACCGTCACGCTATCCCCCTCCGGTGCATTGTAGAACCGATGCCGCGCCTTCTAAGGTAGGAAAGGGGTCTTTACGGCTTTTGCCACTGGCTACAGAGGTGCTCTTTCTGGGGCTTTTTCGGGGTGAGCAAACAAATGAATTTGTACCAACGTTTAGGGACGGTCATCATTTTAAGTACAGCACTACTGGCAAGTTGTGCCCCAGCCTCACAAAAGGGGACTTTGCAGCTCTATGCCAATGGCGAAGAACGCTTGCAAACGGGATGGACAACCAAAGATGGCTGGCAGCTTCAGTTTGACCATGTGTATTTAACCTTAGGAAGGGTGACTGCCTATCAAACTAATCCCCCCTTCGATCCTGAGGGGGGCGATCGCCCCAAAAGTGAAGTCACGGTTGTCTTTAGCGATCCAGTGACGGTGGATTTGGTGGGGGATGAGCGTCCCCTGGGGGGCAGTGCTGTGGCGGCAGTGGGTCACTTCAATGCCCTGCAGTGGCAGACTGTTCCACCCAGTTTACAACTGCTGGGCACAGCACAACGAGGCGGTGTCAGGGTGCCCTTTAACATTAGGTTGGATCAGCCCTTGGCATTTGTTTGTGGCGACTACATTGGCGATCAGCGCCAGGGGATTGTGGCAGCCAATAGCGCTGCTGATGTAGAGATCACACTGCACTTTGATCATCTTTTTGGGGATAGGGCTGAACCACCAAGCACAGAGATCAATCGAGATGCGGTGGGTTTTGACCCCTTTGCCGCGATCGCTACCCCTGAGGGAGTCAGGGTTGATTGGGCAGGATTACAGCAAAGACTCAGCCCCCAAGAGGTGGAAACACTGCGCAAAGCCCTCGGGAGTCTGGGGCATGTGGGTGAAGGTCACTGTCGGGAGGTTTCCTTATGAAGACCATTTTAGTGAGCGGTGCCATCCTCGGATTTGTGGTTCCCAAAGCCCTTGCCCATGGGGTGGATTTGCACTACGAACCCCAACAGGTCATTCGCATTACAGCGAGGTACGACAGTGGGCAGCCGCTGGCAGATGCTAGGGTGCAAGTCTTTGCCCCCGATCGCCCCCAAACAGCCGTTATCAGTGGTACCACCAATGCCCAAGGGGAATTTCAGTTTGTCCCGGATCGCCCCGGTCAGTGGCAGGTACAGGTACGCCAAGCCGGTCATGGGGGATTGCTGACCATTGCGGTCGCGCCGCAGGGGCAAACAACAACGGCAGCAGCGATTGCGGTTGCTCCAAAGGTGCCAGCAACCGTTTCCCTGAGTCAATACACCCCTGCGCAAATCACCGTCATGGTCTTGGCGGTGCTGTGGGGTGCCATTGGCACTGCTTGCTTTGCGTGGTCACGACGGCGAGTACAGGTGGAGTAATGCACATCCCCGATGGTTTAGTTCCGCCTCTGTGGTGCGGATTGGGCTACGCCGTTAGTGGAGGCCTTCTCTGGGGGGCTTGCCGCCGTTTGCAGCGGGCGACGGTGGACACGCTGGCGATCGTCCCCCGCTTGGCCCTGTTGACAGCCG
>NZ_JACOMP010000172.1:0-4289 GCF_014466085.1 Thermosynechococcus sp. OHK43 | reverse complement strand
TTCTTGATAGTCCACCCCGCGATCGGAGCGCAGCGGAATCACTCCTTGGGGATAGTGTTGTTGTAAAAAGGCTTGAACAGAAGCTTCTGGGCTCTGGAATAGAAGACGATAAGCTTGACCGCGAATCCAAGGGGCGGATGGGGGGGAAAAGGTGGCACTGTCTTTGAGGAACTCCTGTAGGAGGTGATAACCTTCACTGCCTGCCGTACTCAGGGTGGTAATGGCGGCCAGTTGGGACTTTTCGTTACCGTTGTACAACTGCTCCCGTAAATCGGCTAAGGCTGGTTCTGTGGTGACCATGCGCTCGGTGACTCCTCCCCATGCAACTCTAAAATGCGTTGGACAATCGCCGTTGTTGAACTGGGAACCTCTACTTGAATGAATTCAATGCGACCACCATAGCGCTGCACAGCCGCTGCTTCTGGTAGGGTCTCCAGTTGGTAATCGCCCCCCTTGACGTAGATCTCCGGTTGGAGAACCTCGATCAGGGTTGTGGCAGTGCGATCGCTAAATAGCACCACCGCATCTACTGATCGTAAACTAGCAAGCACCTCTGCCCGCTGCTGTTCGGGAATAATTGGCCGTTTTGGCTTGAGGGCTGCCACCGAGCGATCGCTATTCAAGCCCACCACCAAGCGTTTGCCCAGGGCACGGGCTGCCCTTAGATAGCGCACATGACCCGCATGGATCAGGTCAAAACAACCATTGGTCAATACCAAAGGACGCCAATCTTGAGGCGCAGCATTGATAGCAGCAACAAGGGTTTCAAGGGTGTAAAGGTTCAGGGGACTTCTCCTAGGAACGCTAACTGAGTGTGCCACGAAATAGCCCTTGGGGCCGCACTAAAAGCACCGCCATCATGATCACGAGGGCAACAGCCAGCTTGTATTCAGAAGGGATTATTAGTGTACTCATCTCTTGAGCAACACCAATAATCAAGGCGCCAGCGATCGCCCCGTAGGGATTGCCAATGCCACCAAGAATCACACTGGCAAAAAGGGGCAAGATCAAAAACCAACCCATGGTTGGCCGCACAGCGGTCATCAGGCCATAGAGACCCCCAGCCGCCCCCGTGAGCACCCCTGCCAAGAGCCAAGTACACAGCACCACCCACTCAACATCAATCCCAGAAACCCGCGCCAAGTCGAGATCATCAGCTACAGCTCGCATGGCTTTGCCTACCTTGGTGCGTTGTAGGAGCAAATGCACAGTGGCGATCGCCACCACCGCCAAAATCATTACAATCACCTTCGAGTAAATAATTTTCACACCCCAAAAATCAAGGGCAGGCATGACTGGTAGCCGATAGGTTTGGTTTTCACTGCCCCAAAGGAGAATCACGGCATTGCGCAGCAGAAATGAAAGACCAATGGAAATAATAATCAGAGTTGTTGAGGTTGCGCGGCGATCGCGCATCGGCTGCCACAGGAGCTTCTCACTCAGGAGCATCAACCCCGCCGTCCCCAATCCCCCAATCACCATTGAGAGCCAAATATTCAGTCCTGTTGCATTGGCTACCAATGTCAGGTAGGCTCCCACCGTCATGAAATCACCATGGGCAAAGTTGGGGAGGCGCAAAATCCCAAACGTGAGCGTTAAACCCACGGCTGCAAGGGCAATAATACTCCCCACCGCCAAGCCATTAACAAAAAGTTGAATCAGTTGAATATCCATGAACGATTGCGACTAAAATTTTAGGAAGTGCAAAGTGGACAACGCCTGTTCATAGAATAGCGATCAGAGGAGTCTTTTCAGGATACCTTTTTCTCTGATCAAGAAAATTACTCTTCTCTGAGAAAACTCAAAGTTAAATAGTAGATTTTATCACGCCTTAAACTAACAAAATGTAGCGATAATAACAAATAATAGTACGGATTTCCGAAGTTTCAGGTAGGGATTTACCCCCTTGGTCTTTCTCAATGAGATTGCGTACCGTTGAGGCAGCCATGCTACTGAGTCAATCGCGCGATTAGCATCAAGGCATCGGTGACGAACCGTATTGTTCGAGGAGGCTTGTATGCGCATTGCTCAAATTGCCCCCCTGTGGGAACGGGTACCGCCGCCAGCCTACGGGGGTGTGGAGTTGGTGGTGAGTCTGCTCACGGAAGAATTAGTCAAGCGAGGGCACGAGGTCACCCTGTTTGCCAGTGGTGATTCAATTACCCAAGCCAAATTGGTTTCTACCTATCCCCACGCCATTCGCCTTGATCCCAATGTGCAAGAATATGCCGTCTATGAAGCTCTTCAACTGGGAGAGGTCTTTAGTCGCGCCGATGAATTTGATGTCATCCATTCCCATGTGGGCTATACAGCTTTGCCCTACGCCAGTCTAGTGAAGACACCGGTTGTTCACACCCTCCATGGTCGCTTTACGACGGATAATGAGCGCATTTTCAGCCAATATCGCAACCAAAACTACGTCAGTATTTCCCATTCCCAGCGGCAACTACGGGACTTGAACTACCTTGCCACGGTTTATAACGCCATTGCCGTGGAAACCCATCACTTCTATCCCCAGCCCAGCGATCCGCCCTATCTGGCCTTCTTGGGACGGCTTTCTCCCGAAAAAGGCCCTCACCATGCCATTGAAATTGCCAAACGGGTGGGTATTCCGCTGCGGATAGCAGGCAAAGTGGACCGGGTCGATCGCGACTACTTCAAGGAATTGATTGAACCCCACATTGATGGTGAATTTATCCAGTTCATCGGCGAGGCGGATCATCCGACTAAGAATGCCCTCCTTGGGGGGGCGATCGCCATGCTCTTTCCGATTACGTGGCAAGAACCCTTTGGCCTGGTCATGATTGAATCCATGGCAGCGGGTACGCCAGTGGTGGCGATCGCCAAGGGAGCAGCCCCCGAAGTCATTGAGCATGGTAAAACTGGTTTCCTCTGTCACTCCGTCGAAGACTGTGTTGCTGCCGTTGCCCAAGTGCCGCAACTGGACCGCAGGGCCTGTCGAGACTACGTTTGGCAGCGGTTCAGTGTTGAGCGGATGGTGAGCGAGTATGAAGCAGTCTATGATACCGTTGTCGCCAATACCTTTGTCCATAATGGACATCGTAGGGGAACAATTGAACTGCTAGCCAGTTAGGTGTCCCCCTAAACCCTTTGCAAAAGTCTTTCTTTGACCGCTATTCAAAAGGTGTATTTATGCAAGCATTATCAACCCGTACAGCAAAAAATACACTTCCTCGGGCCTTTGCCATGTCCCAGCCGCAGGTACCTGCCCGTCAACCCATTGCCTTGATTTCTGTTCATGGGGATCCCGCCGCTGATGTCGGCCATGAATCCGCCGGTGGTCAAAATATCTATGTACGGCAATTGGGGGAAGCCCTAGCGGCAGCCGGGTGGCACGTGGATATGTTTACCCGCAAAATCCATCCCGATGACCCCGATGTGATTGAGCACAGCCCCCACTGTCGCACCATTCGCCTAGAGGCAGGCCCTCTGAACTATATTCCTCGGGAAAAGCTCTTTGAGACCCTACCCAAGTTTGTCGAAGCCTTCAAGGCCTACCATGCCAAGTATGGCTATCCGCTGATCCACACCAATTACTGGCTCTCCGGCTGGGTGGGTTGGCAGTTGCGTCAGGTATTGAATTTTCAATGGCTACACACCTACCACTCCTTGGGGGTTGTCAAATATCAGGTGGCTTCTGAGCAAGCCCAACGGGATGAAACCCGCCTCATGGTCGAAAAAGCCATCCTTGAAAATGCTGACTGCGTGATTGTGACTAGCCCCCAAGAGGAAGCCTATCTGCGGCGTTGGGTCTCCAAGGCAGGGCAAACACGCCTGATTCCCTGTGGGACCAATTTGAATCTCTTTTACCCCGTCGCCGATGCCCGTACCCAACTGAGTTTGCCGGCTGATGAGCCGATTGTTCTCTATGTGGGTCGCTTTGATCGTCGCAAAGGGATTGAAACGCTGGTGGCAGCAATGGCTCAGGTACCCCAAGGGCGGTTACTGCTTGTGGGGGGGAGTGATCCGCAGCGCAGCGATGGTGCCGAACGGCGGCGCATTGAAGGATTGGTGCAGGAGTATAACTTGGGCGATCGCGTCACCTTTGTGGGACAAATTGACCACGAGCGCTTGGCGGTCTACTACAGTGCTGCCAATGTCTGCGTTGTGCCCAGCTACTATGAACCCTTTGGCTTGGTGGCCATTGAAGCAATGGCCTGTGGGACGCCGGTGATTGCTTCCGCTGTTGGGGGTCTGCAATTCACGGTAATTCCCGGGGAAACGGGGTTACTGGTACCGCCTCAGGATGCCACCGCCTTGGCCAATGC
>NZ_JACOMP010000171.1:0-6479 GCF_014466085.1 Thermosynechococcus sp. OHK43 | reverse complement strand
GGCTGAGATCAAATTCATCCGGTAGAACCGCAAAGGTCTCCGTACCAGCATCGGTCATCACTGTGGCCTCTGAGCCAACGGCACCCATGCCATGGACTTGGGGATTGGCAATGGTCATTTCATCATCAAAACTGCCAAAGGAAAGATCTTCTAGATCAAAGTTGGCAATGGATTCAACGGGTTCAGCACCACCAGAGCTAACTTGCCCTTCAGCGATCGCCGGTGCCGCCGACCCCCCCCTGTCTTCGGCAATGGCTTCACGTGCCGGAAACTCAGAGATGGCGATCGTCTGTGCATCCTCAAAGGTGGCGGGGTCAAGGGCCTCAGGAGACAGGGGTTCTGCCACGCTATCTGGAGCTTCAAAAGCTTCAAGGGAAGCTGGGAAGTCACTAAAGAGATCGTCTTCTTCCTCGGCAGCCTCAGAAGAACTTAATTCCGGCTGCGGCAGCAACTCAATGGCCTCTGCTTTTTCATCTTTTTCATTAGTTAACAAATCACTGATACCAGCAGCAGAGGTAGAGACCTCAGGAACATTCGTCTGAATAGATTCCGTCAGATTTGGCAAGAGGTTCTCTTCAGAAATGCTGGCTGCTGGGGCTTCCTCAATATCACCAAAGAGACTTTCTGTCGAGATATTTACTACCGGAGATTCCTCCACATCCGGAAAAAGGTTCTCTTGAGAAACATTGGCTGCTCCCGATTCTGTCAGCCCCCTAAAGAGGCCCTCGTCAGATGCGGCCACTTCAGCGGCAAAGGGATTATCAAATGTTTCTGGGGAGGGCGGGGTCATTTCTTGAAAAGGATCCGCAGTACTTGCTGCCGCCTCCCTATCAAAAATAGGACTAGGGCTGGGCGGTTCAGAGGGGGTCAAGGGAGAACTTCCCATGAGCATCGTGATATCATCATCCCCAATGGCTTCAACGCCTAGAGGTGGCATGGATTCACCAATGGGAATTTCTGGAATGTCTGCGACTTGCTCTTCTAAAGGATGAGCGGAAAAGCTAAAGGGATTCTGAACCGCTGCATCTTCGTCGAAGGGATTAAAGGTACCCTGTTCTAAATGGGCGCCAAACTCTTCCTCAATGCCAGCAATCTCTAGATCGTCAAAGGGGTTGCTCGTCCCTAAATCGCTGCCAAAGTCATCAAAGTGTTCAAGACTCAATTCTTCTGCTGGGGGGTTCGCGGCTTGGGGTTCCCCAATGGCTGGGGTGGTTTGCAAAATGGTATTCTCCCCCTGAAGTTGGGTATAATCTCCTTGCGCAGTGGTGTGGTATTCTTCGCCCCTGTTCTTGGCAGGTTCAGCAGTAGGAACGAGATCCTTAATCTTGGCGAGGCTCTCGTTGGCCAGATTGATTAATTCTGGATCAGTTGTGGTATTGAGAACCACCTGGTAATGCTCTTGAGCCTCCCTGTAGCGTTGTTGGCAGCAGTAAATGTGCCCCCGCAGCAGCCGTAGGTTTGGATCGCCCGGTCGGTTGCCCACCAATTGGTCAGTGATTTTGGCTGCTTCTTCGTAGTTGCCTTGCACATAAGCGGCAACCGCTTTTTGATATTCTTGGGTGTGTTGGGTGCTGCTGGATGCCATGGGCTTACTCCCAGAATGGACGATCAGAAGAGGACGATCAAAGACGATCAAAAGAGGTAGATAATTCTCAGAACGAAATCAAGGAAGCTTTAATTACAAAGTATGCGCCAATCCCTGGGAAAGATATCATGGGTGTGTTAATTTTCCTAAAGTGACTGGTCTCGATGAGTTCCATGGTGATGCTTGAGCGCGAGTCTCCATTGAGATTCTACTTTTTCTAGTTTAGAGTCCCCAGCGAGCACTGCGTAAAATGGCAAGGGGATCTAAAAGCTTCACAATGTCCTGTTGCTCCGCATCAAAGACCCACTCGCCCCGTACAAAGGGAGCCATCTGATCGCTGACATGGGTAGCGGGCCTGATGGTGTCATTGTTGAGCCACTCCATACCCCGCACCTGATGAACTGCTAGCCCCACCATTAACTCATCATCCTCAATGGCAATAATCGATAGCTCAGAGCGATCGGTATTCAAGGGGGTGTCGTTCCCCAGAAACTTACCCGTATCCGCTACCCAAATTACCTGGCCCCGCAAGTTCAAAATCCCCAGTAGGAGATTGGAGGTATTGGGCACTGGGGTAATGCGATCGGGGCTCACGGCTACGACTTCGCGCACCCCAATAGCCGGTAGCGCCAAGGTATCACCGCTAGGGATCGTAAAGAGAATATGTAAATCTCCCTCGGGGGTTCTGAGGTCATCGATACGGTCACTGTCGATGGGGGCATTGGTGGCGAGTAGGTCTGAGCTGCTAAACATCTTTTCTAGCCTCGCAAGAGTTGCTTGATGGTGCCAACGAGTTCTTTGGGATCAAAGGGCTTCGTAATGTACGCATCTGCCCCCTGTTTCATGCCCCAATAGCGATCAAACTCCTCACCTTTGGAGCTACACATAACCACGGGAATCGATTGGGTGCGGGGGTCGGACTTAATTTGGCGGCAGACTTCATACCCATTCATACGGGGCATGACAATATCGAGGACAACCACATCTGGGGTGCTCTGCTGCAATTGCTCCATTGCCTCCACACCATCGCTGGCAACCGTTACGTCAAAGCCTGTTTTTGCCAGCAATTCGCTAATCATTTCCCGCTGGGGTGGACTATCTTCGACAACTAAGACTTTGGTCATAGGGGGTTACACGTAAGAATTAAGGTTTTGCTTTATATTCTAAAAGCCCAAGAGTATGACAGCTTCATCACAGTCAACCTGGGGAGGTTAATGGGACGTCTCGAGACCTGACTTTGGTTCTAGCACGTCGCTAAAGAACTCGTCTGTTAAGGAGGTTACAGGCGGGGCTGCGCCAATGTAATGATGCGTAATTGTTAATAATTCTTGGGTTGAAAAGGGCTTACTGAGGTAATCAGTGGCACCAGCCACCTTGGCTCGCAGGCGATCGCTCCAACCAACGAGGCTAGTCAGCATAATAATCGGCGTATAGCGGAAGCGAGGCGTGTGCCGCAGGAGGGTGCAAAATTCGTAGCCATCCAATTCGGGCATGGCAATATCCAGGAAAATCAGATCGGGGTTGAGTTGGAAAATGAGACTCAAGGCGGTCAGTGGGTGGGCGATCGCTGTGGCTTCATAACCTGCGGCCTGCAGAGTAGACTCAACCACTTGACGCACAGTGGCGGCATCATCCACACACACGACCCGGGGCGATCGCCGCCAAGAAAGGGGTGGAAATGTACGGGTGTGGCCATTGGTTCCCCAAGAACTGACTTGTAAGTACCCTTTATGAAGATAGGGCAGCAGGAGTTTGCCCACAGTCACGCCATCTCGTCCCAGTTGTCGACTCAGGCGGCGCAAGGTGATGGGCGCGCGCACAAAGGGCTCCAGTTGACGAAACCACTGATCCGCTGGATCGTTGCCCGTGGGTTTAATATCCGTCAGTTCAAGGGATTGATCCAAGGAACGCAATTCTGGATGCAGTTTTTTCCATTCCTGCAGATGACTCAGGCTGTCATTGAGTAGCGCCGTTAGGGAGAGATGGTGCCATTGGGGAGTGAGGGGACTCGCACTATAAAACTTAAACCAAGCGCGATTGAGGCTAACAACGTCAAAGAGACTCTCCCGCAGCAGCGCCCGCCACACGCTATGGATTTGATTGAGCTTGCAATAATCAAGGAGCCACCACAGGCATTCGTATTCCACCCAACTGGCACCGGCTTTGCTTTCGATGAAGCTATCGGGACTTGGCCAAGGAATGTCCTGTCCATAGAGCAGATCCTGCAACCGCTCTAAACTGTGGCTGTGGCGATCAGCAATGTAAACCAAATAACCATGATTCAAAAACAGAAGCCACGTACGACCGGCATCATCTTCGATGTACAGTTCCCCAGTGCGCTGGCCAAGGGCAAGGGTTTGGCACAGCGTGTAGATATCCGTATCGTTGAGGCATCCTTCCATGGCGTTATTATAGCGATCGCCGGTGAGCTGACCGCGACACAGGATATTCAATCTCGGTTGGCGCTCTCCATTAGCGTTGGGTATAGCTAGAGAGCAATTGCACCAGTTGTTTTACCAGGGCTTCCTGATCGCGATTGATTTGGGGAAAGTTAAAGTCATCGCGAATATGAACTTCAAAGCCGGGCGCCACCTCAATGCGCTTCCAAGACTCCGGTTGCGGCGAATGGCTTGGGGGCGGCACCTCGCGACGGCTGATAGTGGGACTGACGCGCATGGGCTCCCCATAGCGATGCTCGGAGCGCTCCTGTACCTGCTGCAAAAAGGCCAAAGCTGGGTTGATTGGGGGTGGATTCAATTGAAGATGCACCCCCTGCTCAAGGAGGGCCCGCAGTTCTGGGGTGCTCATGCGATACACCAGTTTGTAAATGGCACCTGCGGTATAGCCCTCCATCAACAGCCGCCGCACCACCAGCAACTGCACAAGGTGGCGATAGCCGTAGCGACCTTCGCGGCCAATGCGAGCGGGGCGGTCAATCAATTTACAGGAGGTGTAATGGCGCACCAGCCGCGGGTTGACCTCTTCCAAAACACGGTTTTTGGAGTCCTCCTGGGGGAGGTGCTGGGGCAAAAGTTCGTTGGCGATTTCCACCAACTCATCTAATGACCATTGGTCCTGAACATGAACGAAGTCTTGAATTGTTGCCATGATGAAAAAGCTCAACTTTTTTTGAACAAAAACAGAAGGTCAGGGGGGCCCAAAGCCTGAGTTAAAGGGAGCAACGTTCCTAGGATAGAAGTGAAACTATGATACCGTATTTTATTGATTGTGTATCATTTTGGCGCTCAATTTACAATTTAGTCGAGCGATCCCCGGGAACACCAACACTCCATCACCTAGGGGTACGCAGAATTCAACATCGGGCAAGCCCCGATTGTGATGCCAAAACAATTTATTTGATGCTAGCATACAGCGTTTAGTGTTGAGTGAAGTTCTCCCAAGAATTACTGGGATTTTTGTGCTATCAAGCAATTTGTTGCAGAGTTGTTACAAATTCTGGATAGGAGACCGCTGCTGCACTGGCGTTGTGAATTTCACTGGTTCCCTTGGCATTGAGGGCAGCGATCGCCAGACTCATGGCCATCCGATGATCGCCGTAGGTTTCCAGATGGCTGCCCTGCAAGGGCACGCCCCCTTGAATATCGAGGCCATCCCTGAGTTCAGTGACCTTAGCGCCCATTTTTTGCAATTCTGTGGCCACGGCCTTGAGGCGATCGCTCTCCTTCACCCGCAGTTCTGCCGCATCGCGAATTTCAGTGACCCCCTCTGCAAAAGCAGCAGCCACAGCCACAATGGGAATCTCATCAATCACGCGGGGAATCAATTCACCGCCAATATGGGTGCCCTTCAGCCTCGCCGATCGCACCCGCAGATCTGCCACCGGTTCTCCCGTAACCAGCCGCTCATTTTCAAGGGTAATCTCTGCCCCCATTGCCCAAAGAACATCGAGAATGCCGGTGCGGGTGGGGTTGACCCCCACATTGGTCAGCAGCAATTCTGAATCAGGAATAATAGAGGCTGCCACCAACCAAAAGGCAGCTGAACTGATGTCCCCGGGGACAATGACCTTCTGACCCTTTAGGACCGCCGGCCCTGCCAAACTGACTGTACAGGTGGCCTCATCCACGCTCAAACGGGCACCAAAGGCCTGAAGCATCCGTTCACTGTGATCTCGGGAGCGGTGGGGTTCGCGAATAATGGTGGTGCCTTCGGTGTGGAGGGCGGCCAGCAATAGCGCTGATTTTACCTGAGCGGAGGCAATGGGACTGTAGTAGGTGATGGGCTCTAGGGGCTGTCCCAAAACGGCCAAGGGGGCACGACTGTGGTGTTGACGGCCCCAAATCTGGGCACCCATCTGTAGGAGGGGTGTGACGACCCGGGCCATAGGGCGCGATCGCAGGGAAGCATCCCCAGTCATCGTAAAAAAGCGACCCGTTTGCGCTGCCAATACCCCCAACAATAGCCGCATCGTTGTACCGGAGTTGCCGGCATTCATCACATCCACCGGCTCCTGAAGGCGGCCAATGCCCAAGCCTTGCACCGTTACTGCTGTGGCATTGAGATCCGAAATCTCCACACCAAGGGCACGGAAACAGGAGGCAGTACTACAGATATCCTCACCCACGAGCAATCCTTCGATATGGGTGGTGCCCTCTGCTATGGCCCCCAACATCAGGGCCCGGTGGGAAATGGACTTATCCCCCGGTACTTGGAGGGTACCCCGCAGGGGATGGCCATCGGCCTGAATCTGCCAAGTGTCGTCGGATGCAATCTGAATAACCGCCATGGGACATTTGGATAAAACCGCGTTCTCGATTGTCCCACGTCTGTTGCCCTATAACCCCATGGAGCGTTTCAGTTCCTCAAGGGCAGTTTGCAATTCCAGACGGCGAAACTCAGCTTCAATTGGATCATTGAGGTCACTGCTGATGCG
>NZ_JACOMP010000170.1:0-8958 GCF_014466085.1 Thermosynechococcus sp. OHK43 | reverse complement strand
GTGCCAAACACTATCCCCTCAGCCAGTTAATTGCCGACTGTCGTGGCTATGTGCAACAAACCGGTCGCCGCATTACCTTTGAATATACTGTTCTGGCGGGGGTCAACGATCGCCCCCAGCACGCCGAGGAGCTGGCGCAGCTATTGCGGGGCTTCCAAAACCATGTCAACCTGATTCCCTACAATCCCATTCCTGAGGCAGCCTATCAACGTCCTACGGATCAGCGCCTGCGGCAATTTCTCAGTCAACTGCAAGCCCGAGGGGTTACTGCCAGCATTCGGCGATCGCGGGGTCTGGATCAGCAAGCCGCCTGTGGCCAATTGCGCCAAGGCCAACTCATTCCCTAAACATTTTTTGCTATCATAACTTTCTAATTTCCTGTAATTCCTATCCCATTATTGAATGAAGCCAGAGCTTTGGTTCGTTGCTCCCATTGGCGCGATCGCCCTCGGTGGTATTGCCACCCTGATTCAACCCCAACAACCCTTAGCAGCCCTTTTAGGGAGTGGCATTGGTGCCCTTGCGGGGGCTCCCCTCATTGAAAAGAACCAGCGCCGTAGCGATCGCCTGCTTCAAGACATTCACACCCTCCTCGCATCCTTTCCAGAGACTACGGAACTCAAGACACTTCTCCTGCAAGAACTCAAGCAACAACGCCAACAACTCACTGACCTTGCCCAGCAACTACACGAAGCACTTCCCGAAGCCCGGCGCCCGATTCGCAACCAGATAGCCCAGCCACTGGAAACCCTCAAGGACAATTTAAGAGACACCTCCCCACTGAGTGCCCAGGAACTAGAGCCACTGATTGAAGCCATTCACGCCCAGAGTGCGGCTCTGCAAACCATTCAGACACTCCTCCAAAGACCCCAACCCCCCGCAAATACCCTAAAAACCGCTGTCCTCTATGACATTGAGAACTTAGTCTTTAACCAAGGGCAGCGATTAGACCCCGCCAAAGTCAATGAGCTTGTGTCCTTAGACAAGATTCTGGAGTCAATTAAAAGCACCATTGATCTGGGGGAAATTGCCATCAAGCGCGCCTATGGCAACTGGCAAAATAAAACGCTTCAAGCCCTTAACGATCAACTCAAGCGCTCACAGATTCAACGGGTTCCTGTCTATGGCCACAATCGAGATCAACGCAATGCCGCTGACATTCAGCTCGCCCTCGATGCCATTGACCTAATTCACCACTATCCTGACATTAACACCTTTGTTCTAATCTCTGGTGATGGTGGGTTTGGCTCCATTGCCCTGCGCCTGCGCGACTACGGTAAAACTGTGATTGGCTGTGCCTATTGGAATGCCGCTAGTCTTAGCTTTCAGAAGGTTTGCCACCAATTTATCTTTCTTGAGAATCCCTTCATTGATTCCCCTCCCCCAACCAATGGCAGAAACGGCACACCTTTCCCGCCTCAATCCAAGCCAGCCAACACGACGAGTCAGGCTTCACCTTTATTGTCTTCTCGTTTACCCATTGAGCCGTTGAACTATCATCAAATTCCTGTGAGCGCTATCGGCCAACGGGAAACCGAAAAACTACTGGAACTGTTGTCTTACTATACAAGCGATCCGGCAAAATCCCAGGAACTCGTCAACGGAATTGTTTTTGATACTGTCTTTTGGGATATCAAATCGGTACTCCCCCAACTGGACCCATTGCGGTTTGGTTTCCTCAAGCCCTCCGGCTGGGTGGCTTATCTAGCCGATCAGCATCAGTTACCTATTTGCGTTGCAGTGAATAGTCAATTGCGCAAAGCTGTTCTCTGTTGGCGAAATAAGCTCCCCGAGTACTGCACAGTTCATACCCATGGGCCACAGAGTATCCACACCATCTCAATTTATCGCGCCATTTTTGCCCAGGAAGTCGCAGGAGATGCCCTCTTAACTAACGTGGGACACTGGTTAATAGCCCATCGCCCCCGCAATGTGGCCTCCAGAAGAATGACTAACGCCATTTTTGAGCAGAGCCACAGGGAGGGGCAGCCAATGAGTGAGACAGGAATCAAGCGGGCGATCGCCAACTATGTCAAAGCGGGTATTCTAACGCGCGCCTTATCCTCCAGTGGTGACACCCTGACCCTCAACCCTGCCATCAAGGACTTTTCTAGTTTGGTTATCGAGCTACAAAGCCGCTTTCGCCAAGCTGTGGAAGAGCGCCTCAGCAGGATTGGTGAGACAATCAATGAGCAGGTCTTTGCCCAAGCGGTTCCCCTCCAGCCGCTGCAACTGCCTACAAAGAGTCCAGAAAAGGCACCAGAACCTCCGTCCTAGGACGCATTGGGGGGTTCAATATGACTTGGCAACTCTAAACAATACCCAGCACCATAAACCGTTTTGATATAGCGAGGATTGCGGGGATCAGGTTCCAGTTTGGTGCGCAGGTGACGCACATGGACGCGGATGGTTTCAATGTCATCATCGGGGTCATAGCCCCAGACTTCCTTAAGGATTTCACTGGGAGAAACGGTTTGGCCGTGGCGTTGCAGCAGACAGTGGAGCAGTTCAAACTCAAGGCGTGTCAGCTTAATGATTTTGCCAAACCAAGAGGCCTCAAATCGTTCGGGCACTAGCGTCAATGGACCATAGCTGAGGATTTCTCGATGGCCCGCTGTGGCAGGAATGCGATCGGCCCGTCGCAAGAGGGCGCGTACCCGTGCCAGCATTTCCTCCAATTCAAAGGGTTTGGTGAGATAGTCATCGGCGCCGGCATTAAACCCCTCCACCTTGTTATGGGTTTGGCTCAGGGCCGTCAGCATCAAAATCGGAATATCTTGGGTGCGCGGATCGCGCCGCAGGCGTTGGCAAATGGTAAAGCCATCCACTTGGGGCAACATCAGGTCAAGGAGAATGAGGTCGGGAGAGAGTTGCACAGCGAGGGCTTGCCCTTGCATCCCATCCAAGGACTTTGTGACCTCGTAGCCCGCCATTTGCAGGTTAATTGCCAAAACGTCAGCGATCGCAGGGTCATCATCAATGATTAAGATGCGGGGCTTCATAGGATGAACGGTACTCAATCCTCATAGGCGGCGGACTACCGCTTCTGAGAGAATTATAAACATCGCTGCAAAAACCTTAAGAGTTTGCTGAGTTTCTTTAGATTTTCTCAATATTTGAGGCCAATCTAGGGATATAGACCTTTTCTTTCTAAAATTGGACTATACCCAGCACATAGGATGTTGTCCTACAACAGCTTTACAAGGTTGAGGGGTCACTGAACCCTCTAAATGGGCCTAGACCACGTTCTAATCAGCCCTGGGTAGAGTTTGAAACCCAGTTCTAGGGTGCTATACGCAGAGCTACCCAAGCTGGAGGTACGTTTATGCTGCAAGCTTTATGCGCTCTTGAGGGGATTTTCCACAAACCTAGGCTATACTTTGGGAATGCAACTTTTGGGCAGAAACGATGACCCTGTCCTGACTTTTGCGAACTGCTCACTCACTGTAATGCTGTGGTTTGGATCAGATATGCTGGCTCCCATTCTTGTGGCACAAGCCGCTCTAGCAACTCCACCCCAACATTCAGCCACCGTCATACAGGAATATTCGCCTCGCTCAAATGTTGTTGTTCAAGCCAATGCCGTACCCGTCAAGGTCCTACCCCCTGAAGTCTCTTCCCCACCGGCTACAACGACCTACGTCACACCCACCCACTTTGCCTACTTTCCCCAAGACATTCGTCCACTCCCCGGCCAATTAGACGATGTGCCAGTCTTTAATAGCAACAGTCCAGAGATGGTGCGCTCGGAGGGGATTCTCCTCTCGACGTTTCCACCCCAAGGGAAATGGCAACCAGCGGCTCACCTGAACTATCCCCTAGAGGGGCGCTTTGATGTTTTTGCCCACCACATTACTCAATCCAATCGGGCGGTGAGTACGCCAACCCTCTATTTAGGGCTACTGGCCTACAACCCAACGGATCGCTATGTCACGGTGAGATTTCATCAAGCCGCTAGTTTTTTAAGTACTCCAGATGCCCCTTTCCGCAATTTGCCCGCCATAGTCGATAACCCCACTGGCTTTGTTTTTTCAGGGCCTGGGAGTCGAGTCACCAACCAAGTGCTGCGGGGGGTACGCCAGACCTTCTTTCCCTCACAGGTCACGATTCCTCCTCGCGAAGCGCGGCTGCTGGCTAATCTGCCGTTGCCGTTGCCCACCCAATTTCCCAATGCAGTACTCAATCGTTTCCGCGCAGAGTTGATGCTCAATGCCGATGGCGCGGTCGGTCCCAAGTTGCCCTTAATCCCGGATACGAATCCCTTTGGTGATGTCTCCTCCTCCAATGGCCGCTCAACCCTAATGTACTTAGAAAGCAGTGGCCCGATTTATCTGGCACAAATGTCAATGTTTGCCCGCGTGAACGAGCAGGGCATCGAACGGGCACCCACCCTAGAGGAATGGTGGGCACTGCTCCACCGGGGTCAACTGGTTACTCCCCGCGACATTCCACCCACTCCCCCCACCAGTGATCGGTTTGGTCGCTTCTTCTATGGCCGTGTGGCCGGGGTTAGTCAAGGCTCCCGCTGGCAAGCCACCCTTACCGATCACCAAACCCATGGACAGGCTTTAACAATTCCTGCACCGGGGCGGGCCATCTCCTATGGGATTAGTACGCTCCACCGCGGCACCCTTGGCACCGGTCAAATTCAAAGTGCGCCCATGTTGGTACGCTATCCAGACACTGCCTACTATGCCCACGGCAATTACGGCGTTCACTATAGTTTGACCTTGCCCTTGGTCAACAATACCGGTCAGTTGCAGTCCGTCGTGCTAACGCTGCAAACCCCTGTCAAGCAAGATCACCGCAGTGTTGTCCTCAAATTTTTGGAACCGCCAGCCCCCCAAGTCTTTTTTCGAGGAACGGTGCGCGTCCGCTTCACAGATGATTTAGGACAGATGCAAGAGCGCTATGTTCATTTAGTACAACGGCGGGGTCAGCGGGGAGAACCGTTAGTAACGTTAAATATGCGTCCAGGTGAAAAAAGGAATGTTACTGTGGATCTGCTCTATCCCCCCGATGCAACGCCACCCCAAGTGCTGACAGTGGCGACATTACTTGGCCCTAGCTATGAGAACACCACTCAAGTGCCCGCCGCTCCCAATTCTCTCTCCCTCACACCTGTCACTACACCCTAGGAGTCACCACGGTGGACAGCCGCCTCATCCTAATTGGGGATGTGCATGGTCACTACGAGGGTCTGTGCCGTTTGCTGGATCTCGTTTCCCCCACAGTGGGCGATCGCCTCTACTTCCTTGGTGACCTTGTGGATCGAGGCCCCAGGAGTGCGGCCGTAGTTGAATTGGTGCGACAGTGTGGCTATGGTGCCCTACGGGGTAACCATGAGGATATGATGCTTCTCACCTTTGAGGGCAAACAAATCAATCCGGCACGACTCTTGGTTTGGTCCCAAAGTGGTGGAGATGAGACGCTTGCCAGCTACACCTCCACAGAGTTGCTTTGGGAACACTTGGATTGGCTGCACACGGTGCCCCTCTATCAAGATTTAGGGAATGTGTTTATTGTCCATGCGGGGCTGAATCCGGCATTGCCCCTAGAACAGCAAACTCATCAAGAGTGTTGCTGGATTCGCGAGTCCTTTTTGGCTCACCCCAGCCCCTACTTTCCAGATAAAACTATTGTGGTCGGACACACCATTACCTTTACGTTTCCCAGGGTTCAAGCAGGACAAATTGTGCGGGGTGCCGGTTGGCTAGACATTGAAACCGGTGCTTACCATCGCCGCAGTGGCTACCTGACGGCCCTCGACTGGACCAATCAATGGGTCTATCAAGTGAATGTGCTCTACGGTGGTACTCGCCAGGGGGAACTGGACACATTTCTTGTCGATTTGGCAAAGTTGTCTTGGAATAGGGGCTAGCGTTGGTGCGACGCGGACCACAAAAGACACACAATGCCGATGTTGATGGCAATGTCTGCCACATTAAAGACGGGAAATTGAATCCAGCGAAAATCCAAGAAGTCAACCACCTCACCCGTGAGCAAGCGATCAATGCCATTGCCCAAGGCGCCACCCAGTAAACAACCATAGCCCACCTGCTGCCAGCGATCTAACCGCGGACCTAGAATTGCCCAAGTGATCAGCCCCAAGCTAACAATGAGGGACAGCCAGCGCAACCAGAGACTGCCATTGGCAAAGAGGCTAAAGGCTGCCCCAGTATTCGTAACGTAGGTAATGTGAAAGACACCCGGGATAATGGGCGTTGTTTGCGGCGGCACTGTGAGGGCATAGGTGGCCACAATCCATGCTTTGGTCAGGCGATCGCTAGCTAAGGCGAGACCAGCGACCCACCAAAAGAGGAAGTTCTTGATCTTCAACCGCTGACTGTTCATCCCACAGAGCTCAGGGCAGCCACAGAGACTCGTGCTGCCACCTGTTGGGCGATCGCCCGCAGCGCTTGAGCGGCAGCCGACTGCGGATCCGCAATCAGAATCGGTTGACCCAAATCCCCCCCTTCCCGCACGGGCAATTCCAAGGGTATCTGTCCCAAAAGCGGCACACCCATTTCCGCTGCCAAGGCTTCGCCACCGCCACTGCCAAAAATGTCATAGCGACGATTGGGCAGATCAGGGGGAATAAAGTAACTCATATTTTCCACTAACCCCAGGACCGTTACCCCCAACTGCTGAAACATCCGCAATCCCCGCCGCGCATCCCCAAGGGCAACGGGTTGGGGCGTTGTTACAATCACCACACCCGCCATGGGCACCGCTTGAGCCAGGGTGAGTTGGGCATCCCCAGTGCCCGGGGGCAAATCCACAATCAGATAGTCCAATGCCCCCCAATTACTTTGGTAGAGAAATTGGCGAATAATGCCGTTGAGCATGGGACCACGCCAAATGACTGGCTGATCGCGATCAATTAGGAAGGCCATGGAGACCACTTTCAAGCCGTGGGCCACTGGGGGTAACAGGACATCGCCTCTTGCTTCCTTGCGCACTTCGACAATGGCCTCCTCTAGCCCCAGCATCGTGGGGACATTGGGTCCATAGATATCGGCATCAATAATGCCGACGGCAGCCCCCGCTTGGGCAAGGGCCAGGGCTAAATTCACAGCAACGGTGCTTTTGCCAACTCCTCCTTTACCACTGGAGACAGCAATAATATTTTTGACCCCCGGTACATTGGTACGATCGGGCAGACTTTTTTTTTTTTTTTTTTCAGCGGTCACTGCCACTTGCACATCCATTACCCCCGGTAGGGCAAAGACGGCCTTTTTGCAATCTTCGACAATGAATTCCCGTAGGGGGCAGGCGGGGGTTGTCAGCACCAGTGTAAAACGAACCGTGCCATCCTCAATGGCGACATCGCGGATCATGTTCAACTCCACCAGCGATCGCCGCAGTTCCGGATCTTCAACGGGGCGCAGTGCTGCTAAAACAGATTCAACGGTTAGGGGGGCGCTCATGGGGTAGTGAATAACTGACGTTTATTGAGTAGCTTAGGTAGCGATCGTACCATGTTGGGCAAGTTCCCCTGTCGCCAACAGCAGCGATACCGCTGCGCTGCCAAGAAGTTAAGCCTCTGAAAACCGCTAAAGTCACCGTGGGCGAGAATCACTTCCCCCAGGCCATAATTTCTAGAAAAGGGCGGTATTCTGGAAAGTATGAGCCATTTGGGATCAGAAGGATTGCAACGTTGACTCACTCCACCCTCCACCAACCGGATACAGCCACTGGCCAAGGCCTGCAACGCCAACTCATTGTCATTCTCGATTTTGGGTCGCAATACTCGGAACTGATTGCCCGCCGCATTCGGGAGACCCAAGTCTATTCCGAGGTCATTTCCTATCGCACCACTGCTGAGCAACTCGCCCAATTGGCACCCAAGGGCATTATTCTCTCCGGTGGCCCCAACTCTGTCTATGACGAAAATGCGCCCCAATGCGATCCGGAGATCTGGAACCTGGGGATTCCCATTCTTGGGGTGTGCTACGGCATGCAACTGATGGTGCAACAGTTGGGGGGAAGGGTGGAGCGAGCGATCGCCGGCGAGTATGGCAAGGCGGCGCTTTTTATTGATGACCCCACGGATCTGCTCACCAATGTTGAGCAGGAAACAATTATGTGGATGAGTCATGGCGATAGTGTCACGGAGTTGCCCCCGGGTTTTCGGGTCTTGGCGCATACCCACAATACGCCAATGGCAGCGATCGCCCATCCCGAGCGGAAACTCTATGGAGTTCAGTTTCACCCAGAGGTGGTGCATTCCCTGGGGGGCATTGCCCTGATCCGCAACTTTGTCTATCACATTTGTGATTGCGAACCCACTTGGACAACTGCTGCCTTTGTTGAAGAAGCCATCCGGGAAGTGCGAGCCAAAGTGGGGGACAAACGGGTGCTCCTTGCCCTGTCGGGGGGGGTAGATTCCTCGACGCTGGCCTTTTTGCTGCACCGTGCCATTGGCGATCAACTCACCTGTATGTTTATTGATCAAGGGTTTATGCGCAAAGGGGAACCCGAGCGACTTCTCAAGCTCTTTCAGGAGCAGTTTCACATCAAGGTGGAGTACGTCAATGCCCGCGATCGCTTCCTTGCCCAACTGGTGGGGGTCACCGATCCTGAAGAAAAGCGCAAACGCATTGGCCATGAATTTATCCGCGTTTTCGAAGAAGAATCACAGCGGCTCGGTCCCTTTGACTACTTAGCGCAGGGAACCCTTTATCCCGATGTCATTGAATCTGCCAATGCCAACATTGACCCCCAAACTGGTGAGCGCGTAGCCGTGAAAATTAAAAGCCACCACAATGTTGGCGGCCTGCCGGAGAACTTGCGTTTTAAGCTGGTGGAACCCCTACGCAAGCTCTTTAAGGATGAAGTGCGCCAAGTGGGGCGATCGCTGGGGCTACCCGAAGAAATTGTGCGGCGGCATCCCTTTCCCGGTCCTGGTTTAGCAATTCGGATTCTGGGGGAAGTGACCCCGGAACGCCTAGAGAT
>NZ_JACOMP010000169.1:0-4309 GCF_014466085.1 Thermosynechococcus sp. OHK43 | reverse complement strand
CGTGGCTTACACACCCGTCAAGCGCCCCACGGCCACAGGGGCTCCCCAACCCAACCCCAACGCCCCCCAAGTCTTTACCGATCTCGACCAGGCTCCCGCTCCCCTCCAACCCGCCATTCGCGATTTAGCCGAACTGGGGGTGCTTCCCACGACCGGCGATCGCCTGCAACCCAATATCCCCATCCGTCGTGGCCAGTTTGTGCGCTGGTTAGTCACTACCTACAACCGCTTTTATGCCGATCGCCCCGCACGGCAAATCCGCCTCGGCAGCCGCAATGACACACCCCTTTTCCAAGATGTTCCCCCTGATCATCCCGATTTTCCCTATATTCAAGGACTGGCAATGGCAGGATTTTTGCCCAGTTCCCTCACTGGCGATACCAGTGCTCTCTTTCGCCCTGAGGCTCCCCTCACCCGCGAAACACTATTGCAGTGGAAAGTTCCCCTCGATCAACAGGGGCGGCTGAGTCCCAGCACGATTGATCGCATTCAGCAAACATGGGGCTTCAAGGACAGTCAACGGATTGCTCCCACTGCCATCAATGCCGTGGCTGCTGACTACCTCGCGGGGGATCTCTCGAACATTCGCCGCGTTTGGGGAGAAACCCTCTTGCTGCAGCCCCAGAAACCCGTTACCCATGCTGAAGCCGCAGCAGCTCTGTGGTATATCGGCAACGGCACAGAGGGACTCTCAGCAGCAATGGTCAAGCAGGCACCGCCCTCCCCCTCCTAGAACCTTGCTAGATTAGAAATTCGAGTGAATTGTCACGATTTGCTGAGCTACTTGTTGCCTATGCCTTGGCCCTTATCCCGTGGTTACCGTCGTCAAATTGCCCGCCTCGAGATTACGGGGGCGATCGCTGGAGGTACTCGCCGGCGTGTCCTCAAAGCCCTGAAAACCATTGAAGAACGGGGCTACCCAGCGCTGCTCGTGCGCATTGACAGTCCCGGCGGTACCGTAGGCGACTCCCAAGAAATCTATGCTGCCCTCAAGCGCTTGCAGTCGAAAATGAAAATCGTGGCCAGTTTTGGCAATATCTCGGCCTCCGGCGGAGTCTATATCGGCATGGGGGCACAGCACATCATGGCCAACCCCGGCACCATTACGGGTAGTATTGGCGTCATCCTGCGGGGCAACAATTTGCAACGGCTCCTCGATAAGGTGGGGGTCTCCTTCAAGGTGATCAAGTCCGGTCCCTACAAGGACATTCTGGCTTTTGATCGCGACCTCACGGAGGAGGAAATCCGTATTCTGCAAGACCTGATTGACACCAGCTATCACCAATTTGTCCAAACCGTGGCCGAAGGCCGCAACCTCGATGTGGAAACGGTGCGCAGTTTTGCCGATGGCCGTGTCTTTACGGGTGAGCAGGCCCTTGCCTTGGGACTGGTAGATCGCTTGGGTACTGAGGAGGATGCCCGCCGCTGGCTGGCAGAACTGGCCGGCCTTGACCCCGACAAAACCAAGGTGCAAACCATCGAAGAACCGAAGTCTCCCTTGGCTCGGCTGTTTCCCCGTCAGCAGGAGCGCCTCCCTTTCCCGTGGCAAGCGGGTCTGGATTGGCTGGAATTTGAAATGACCACCAATGGGCTTCCCCTGTGGCTCTATCGCCCCTAAGCTGGATACAGTACCCTTGCGGATGTCTTGATGGAGGAGCACACCGTGGGCTGGCGCGTCCGAGCAATTCGTGGAGCAACTACCGCCACTGAAAATTCAATTCCCGCAATCCGTGAGGCGGTTTTGGAACTCCTCAGCGAGATTGAGCGGCGCAATGCCCTTGATTTATCGGAAGTAATTAGTGTCACCTTTTCTGTCACCCGTGACCTCGATCAGATTTTTCCGGCGGCGATTGCCCGTGAATGCCCCCATTGGCGGAACATTCCCCTCCTCGATGTCCAGCAAATGCACGTAGAGGGAGACCTACCCCGCTGTATCCGCTGCTTGATTTACTTCAACACCCCCAACCCAGATCAACCAATTTACCATGCCTACCTACGCCATGCCCAAAGCCTCCGCCCCGATCTAGCCATGCGTGGCGACTACCATCCCCTCGAACTGTCCTCTCATTCCCTAGATTAACTATGAGCGCTCTTGTCCGTGATTACATGACCCCCAACCCCTTTACCATTCGTGCCGCTGCCCCGATTTCAGAAGCAGTTCGTCTCATGGAAGAAAAACAAGTGCGCGGCCTCCCCGTCGTGGATGATAGGGGCAAATTGGTGGGACTGGTCTGTGAGGCGGACTTGATCGTGCGCGAAGCACCCCTAGAGCCGCCGTTATACATTACGTTCCTAGGGAGCATCATCTACTTTGAGTCTCCAGAGTCTTTTCACCAACACCTTAAGAAAACCCTCGGCCAACAGGTGCAGGACGTCATGACCCCCAACCCCCACACAATTAACGTGGATGCACCCATTTCCGAAGCAGCTCGCCTCATGGTCAATCACCACATTAGTCGCCTACCGGTTTTGAACGATCAGGGGGAGTTAGTGGGCATCATTAGCCGCCATGATCTGTTGCGAGCCTTGCATGCCCAAGAGGGCTCTGCGTGACGTTTGTCAAATTGGCCTGAGCCTAACTTTCAAGACGAGTGACTTTCCATAGAATAGCCACAGGTTTGCTCGCGATCGCTGGAAGGTTCCTTGATCATGACCGCTTCCCTTGATTTGATTTGGCAGCAGGCACGTCAGGGTGAAGCAGAGGCCATTGCCCATTTGATGAACCGCGCACTCCAAGCCAAGGGGGTGCGCGCCCTCGTGCGGCGGCGGGGCGACTGTTTACAAATTATGTTTGAAGCAGCGCGATCGCTCCCCCCACAAGTCTGTGTTCAGTTTGTTTGCCGAGGTCTCAGGCAATTGGCGCCCCAAGGCGTTCTGCGGGTGCGTCTCCATGCTCGGCTACTTGGCGAAGAATGGCCAGAATGGACACAGACCGTTGACCTACGGGAGACCTTACCAGCGGCACCGCCTCCTCAAGCAAGTTCCAGCTCAAATGCAGCTATACCTACCACGCCATGGTCTCATCAGGCGGTGAGTGCCTTTGCCCTCAGTGTGCTGGCGATCGCCAGCACCAGTGCCATTGCCCTGACGTTGCAAAATCAACTCAGTGTCGATGCCCCGCCCAGTGCAGAACCCAGTCCAGCCATTACACCCCCTGAACCCGATGTTCCCCTTGTGTCCCCCCCACTCGCCCCTAGCGATCGCCGCTTGCGGATTAAGGCGGTTGGCGATATTGTCCTTGGCACCAATTTTCCCAGTAACCGCTTGCCTGCCGATCCCCAAAAGCTCTTTGCCCAAGTAAAACCCTATCTTCAGGGGGCAGATTTCCTCTTTGGCAATTATGAAAGTACCCTTACCGATCATCCCCATCCCTACAAAAACACCCAGGGGGGTCGCAGTTTTGTCTTTCGCTCACCGGCCAGTTATGCACAGGTGTTACGCCAAGCTGGTTTTGACGTCCTCAACATCGCCAACAACCACAGCTACGACTTCAACGAACAGGGATTTCGCGATACGATTCGCCACATCAACGCCGCTGGCATGACCGCCATTGGTGATCTCAATCAAATTACCTACCTCGAAGCCAATGGCCTGAAAACCGCATTTATTGGCTTTGGCACCTACTACGGCCAAAATCGCATCCAAGACCTCAAGGCCAGTGCCGCCCTTGTGCGGGAGGCTAAGAAAAACGCTGATATTGTGGTTGTCAGTTTCCACGGCGGCGCCGAAGGTAGCGATCAAATTTATACCCGCGATCGCACGGAGTACTTCTATGGGGAAGACCGGGGCAATGTAGTTCAGTTTGCCCGCACCATGATTGACAATGGTGCCGATTTAATTTTGGGTCACGGCCCCCATGTTCCCCGTGCCCTTGAATTATACAAAGGCCGCCTCATTGCCTATTCCTTGGGGAACTTTGTCGGCTATCAGACTCTAAGCAGTCACGGCCCCCTTGGCAAGTCGCTGATTCTCGATATTGAACTCGACAGTTCTGGTCGCTTTATTCAAGGAAAAGTCATTCCTGTACGCCTAGATGCCAAAGGGATTCCCCATATTGATCAAAACTTTGCCAGTGTGCAACTGATTCGCCGTTTAATCCAAGCCGACTTTCATAACACTCCCTTGCGGATTGAACGCTTCGGCGAGATTATCAACAGCCATTCCCAATCCTAGTCTTCCTTTGATTCCGTTTACACAATCCCCAAAATCAATATGCTTTAACTAAGCACTAGACAGTAGGAGTCATATTTTCACTGCCAGTGCGCTGACAACTCAACGGCACTGAAAGGATCGAAGAAAAGTATAAGTT
>NZ_JACOMP010000011.1:0-4761 GCF_014466085.1 Thermosynechococcus sp. OHK43 | reverse complement strand
GTGCAGGGCCACATCCAAATCCCGCCGTGAAATAATCCCCTGAAGTTCTCCTTCGGCACTCACCACCGACAGACCAGAGTGGCCATAGCGCAGCAAGACGCGGTGGGCATCGGCAATGGGGGTTTCTGGACGGACTGTGCGTACCGGCGAAGACATGAGTTCGGCAGCGGTGGGAGGATGGGGAATCTGTTCCCTAAGGCGAGTAAATAGTTCCTGGAGCATTGCCTCTGGCGCCTCTGTGGTCACCGTCACAGCTGCGGCTTGGGCATGACCACCGCCGCCCAGGGGAGCAAGCAAATGTGCAACATTGACGTTGGGAATGTGACTGCGGGCAATAATGGCGAGATGATGTTGGCGATAGGAGTGCCCAAGGAGAATGGCATCGCACTCACTGAGATCCGCCAATTGGGTGATGAACCGTGAGAGGCCAGGGAGATACTCCGCCGTATGTAGCAATACCCAGCCCAGCCGATAGCCCTGATGAACCACTTGCTGGAGATTGGCCCAGGCCTGCCGCAGTAGCGGCTGTAAATTTTCGCTCAAACCTTCCGCGCAATAGGTGGCGATCGCCCGCTGATTTGCCCCTTGGCTCAACAGCCATGCTAAGGCCTGCACATCCCGCACCGTGGTTTGCTCAAAGGTTAGGGAACCCGTATCGGCGTGAATCCCTAGGGCCAGGACAGTCGCTTCTGTAGGCGTCAGGCTAATCTCTGCCGCCTGCAACTGTTCGCAAACAATGGTGCTGGTGGCTCCAACAGGTTCTAACCATTGCTGCTGCGAGACAATGTCCCCCCTCATCTCCAAATGGTGATCGTACAGACCAATTTGTACTTGGGGTTGATCCAGCCATCCTGCCGCTTGCCCCAACTGGCGACGCCACTGCGTATCCACCACCCAAATCTGCCGCAATTGGCTGGGGTCAACGGCCCTTGCTTCAATGAGAGGGTATTCATCGCGATGGTAGGCCAAAAACTCCCCCACCTTAGGATGGGTACCCCCCGTCAAGACAATTTTCGTCCCCGGATGAAGGCGCGTCAGACCAACGGCTGCCCCAAGGGTGTCAAAATCAGCAATTTGATGACAAAGAACAACATTCATCAGAACTTCCGCAAGGGGGCACTAGCGACAGTTGTGAGCTGGCACTACCCTGTATCCAGTCTGCGGCAAGTTGTGTTCAAGCAAAAGGATAAAAATTAGTAGAGAAAAGGAATCAGTTTTTTCACCGACTGCCGATAGGTTGAGTAATCCTTAAACTTTGTCGATAGCCACTGTTCCTCTTGAGCCGCCTTGCGGTCAAAGAAAATAAACAGGGCGATCGCCCCCAGACCATGGGAAAGGCTCATTTGCCAGACGCCATAGGCCAACGCTAAAAAAATCACACTGCTATAGATGGGATGGCGCACCCAAGCATAAACCCCCGTCGTCACTAACTGACTCTCCTCCTTGGGATGGGGTAAGGGCGTCAAGCTGTTCCCTAGGTGAAACACGCCAGCAATACCTAGGCCAAGGCCAATCAGCCCCAAGCCAAGGGTCAGACCTAGACGCACTGCAAAAGGTGGGCGAGCCATTTGTACCACCGGCAAGAGAATAAAGCCAATACTGAGCACGGTTTGCCCAAGCACCCAAAACTCTCCCCGCTGGTTGCGCCACCAGTCTTTGCTGAAGCCCCACTCTTGCAGTTTATTCACCTTGGTTACCGCTCTCCGTGGATATTTCAAATTGTAGCGATCCTGTAGCGATCGCAGGGTTACTCCACAGGGGGCAATAATTTTGTGGCTTTAGCAGCGGCTTTTTTCGCCTTTGTTTGGCCACTTCCCAGTTTGCCGAGGGATTCTTGGAGCGTTCCCATCGGACAAATCGCACACCACGCCCGCTGATTAAAGATCACCCCCAAGAGAATGGCAACAATGGAGGTAACGACGCACATATTGACAAAGAGACCACCCACGGCCATCCAGTTGCCCCATGCCAACGTCATGCGAATGGCAAAAACGGTCATGATGAAGCTAAACACAGCCCAACGAAAACTCTGTTTTTTGAAGAGTTTGGGATAGGGACGGTGGGGACTAAAGTGATAGAGGACAATGTCTAGGAAGGCGCCACGCGGGCAGAGGTTACCACACCAATAGCGGCTCCGAAAATAGGCCAGCACAGGAATTCCCAGCATCATTGCCAGCATCAGGTACCCCAACCACGGATACCAGAGGCCACCGATCGCAATTAAGAAAAAGAGCCAAATGGTTGCCCACTGACTAGGCTTGCCCCTCAGTGATCGCTTCATAGGATGGCTACCATACAGTTTTATATGCTTATATGAATATAAGGTTATTTAGAAGAAAAAGTCAAGGCCCAGATGCCGTGCCTTCATGACTCTTTAATGTTCTTTACGTTATGTTCTTTACGGTGTTAGGCCAGTAGCTATGCGTGCCGCTCTAGGGCCAATTGCACCAAACGATGGACCAATTCTGGGAAAGACACGCCACTGGCCGCCCACAGTTGCGGGTACATGCTCAGGGCGGTAAACCCCGGCAGCGTATTCACTTCATTGATCAAGACTTCCCCAGTGCTTGGTACATAGAAAAAATCAAAGCGAGCTAAGCCAGCGGCATCGAGGGCCTGAAAGGCTTGCAGGGACATGCTGCGAATTTGCTCACTCACCGCCGGGGGAATCTCCGCAGGGATATGGAGCTGAGCGCGGCCATCGGTGTATTTGGTTTCGTAGTCGTAAAACTCACTGCTGTAGGTAATCTCCCCCACCACTGAGGCTTGGAGTTTATCATTGCCGAGCACAGCACACTCGAGCTCACGGGCAACCACAGCCGCTTCCACAATAATGCGGCGATCCAGTTCGGCAGCGGCCTCAAGGGCCGTTGTCAGTTGTTGGCGATTTTTGGCTTTGGAGATGCCCACCGAGGAGCCAAGGTTGGCGGGCTTAACAAAGCAGGGATAGCCCAATTCGGTTTCAATGCGATCGCACAAATGATTGTAACGACAGGGATCTGACCACAGGTCACTGCGCTGAAGTGCCACATAGCGCACTTGGGGTAAGCCGATTGCCCCAAAGACTGTTTTCATCAGAATTTTGTCCATACCAATGGCAGAGGCAGCTACCCCTGACCCCACATAGGGGCGCTGCATCAATTCCAAGAGTCCCTGAATCGTTCCATCTTCCCCATTGGGGCCATGGACAATGGGAAACCAGACATCAATGGTGTCAACCACGGCTGGAAACTGCCACAGGGAACTCTCTGATGCCGTGCCTTCAGGGATGCCAATCCGCTCTGTGTGCCGCCAGCGACCATCTTTTTGGATGTAGATGGGAATCACCTCATAGCGATCGTGATTGTCCCCCGCGGCAAAGGCTTGGGCGATCGCTGCCGCCGAGACCACCGAAACTTCATGCTCCCGTGAGCGACCTCCAAACAATAGCCCAACCCGCAGACGACCCATAGGACAAACCCGTGTGAATGTGACGGTTTCTTGGTACGATTTTCAAGGATTATACAAAGTTTGGGAGTTGCTATGGACGTGGGGCAAAAAGTGCGCGTCTGTCGAATTCGCGATCGCGTCGCCCAAGACATTATTCAAAAACTTGGCCAAGTGGGTCAAATTACTGGTTTTAAAATGACCGACGGCAGTGGGGTTGGCGTCGTTGTCACCTTTGACGATCGCTCCAGCACTTGGTTTTTTGAGGATGAAGTTGAACTCGTTGGCTAAGTCCTGCCCTGCCGCCTTTTTCACAGCAACTGAGCTGGGTCCATAGGGCCTTAGGTTGGCTCTCCCACAGGATCCCACTGAATCCGATAGAAAAAGGTTGCATTAGTGGTACGTTGTATTGTGGTGCGCTTGCACCAAAAGCTGCATTCCACTTTCAGTCTTGATCGCTGTGCCCCCTAGGGAGCGATCGCCCCTTGAAAAACGCAAATGAATTTACCTAGACAGTAGGCAAACGTCCATGGTCATATCAGCAGAACGAACCAATGTAGGCTTTATCACTCAGGTCATTGGACCGGTCGTTGACATTGAATTTCCCAGCGGCAAAATGCCCTCCATTTACAATGCCCTGCGGATTCAAGGCAAAAACGAGGCCGGCTTAGACGTCGCGGTAACCTGCGAAGTGCAACAGCTCCTTGGCGATAACCGCGTCCGTGCCGTTGCTATGAGCAGCACCGATGGCTTAGTGCGGGGGATGGAAGTCGTAGATACTGGCGCCCCCATCAGCGTGCCCGTGGGGACAGCCACCCTTGGTCGCATTTTCAACGTGCTGGGTGAACCCGTGGACGAAAAAGGTGCTGTCAATGCCACCGAAACCCTGCCCATTCACCGGCCTGCCCCCAGCTTTACGCAACTGGAAACTAAGCCCTCGGTATTTGAAACGGGCATCAAGGTGATTGACCTGCTCACGCCCTATCGCCGTGGCGGCAAAATTGGCCTCTTTGGCGGTGCTGGCGTCGGCAAAACCGTGATCATGATGGAGCTCATCAACAATATTGCCACCCAGCATGGTGGGGTCTCGGTGTTTGCTGGTGTGGGCGAACGTACCCGCGAAGGCAATGACCTCTACAACGAAATGATTGAATCGGGAGTTATTGATAAAGACGATCCCAGTAAGTCCAAAATCGCCCTGGTCTATGGTCAAATGAATGAACCCCCCGGGGCACGGATGCGCGTCGGGCTGTCGGGGCTGACAATGGCTGAATACTTCCGCGATGTCAACAAGCAGGATGTGCTGCTGTTTATTGATAACATCTTCCGTTTTGT
>NZ_JACOMP010000168.1:0-8924 GCF_014466085.1 Thermosynechococcus sp. OHK43 | reverse complement strand
TGACACGTACGGTAAATTTTGTTATTGAGATCGCTGAGAAATGTGAGGACATGGCGATCGCCACTGGCTAAAACTTGCCAAGCCAGTTCATAGGCAACCGGATCCACTGGCAGTGATAGATAGGGATGCAGGCTAGTTGCCAGCCGCTGCGGATAGTTAAAAGGGAGTGTGATTGCCCATGATTCGAGCAAATAGTTAAAGGGGTTGGCGCAATAGGTTTCTACTTCAGAAGTGACCTGAATCGTTAGGGAAGCAGTGGGCTGCGGTAACCACCAGTAGCGCTGAATGTGATTGCCATGGACATCGAGGACAGGACTGTGACCTTGGGGAGTCGGTAAAATTTGCAGGGAGAGCGATCGCAGGCGTTGGTGGCCATCACTGCGGGGAATCAAGCGCAAATCGTGGGGGGCAAGAGCAACGGCAGCGCTGTAGGTGTAGGTGGTTTGATGATAAATGCGGTATTGCATTTTAATTTTCTTGGTTAAAAAACATAAAATCTGTTGTTCTATGGCTTGACTTTATCACTTTTTGTGGTAATGGTTGGACATCTCCTCGCTCATCTCATTTAAGGATCACTGTGGTTTTCATCATTCCTATCATCTTCCCAGCAGTAGCAGCGGCCGCTGCTAGCGAAGGCTGGTGTAAAATTCAAGAAGCCGAGAAGAAAGTTGAAAGTTGAACAAGCAGGGCAGGACAACGCTGCCAAGGTCAACAAGTACAATTCTGTAAAGTATTCTACCCAAAGCCAACTGAGTGAATATGAGCTTTTAGAGACATGAGTAAAATACGCTCAAACCAGCCCCTTTAGCCAGCTAGCGGATTTGGCAAAGTCAAGGACTATCTCAGGGATCCTGACCACGTTTGGGAGTGATCAGCCTTTATAAACCTTTACAAAAAGGAAGCCGCCCGAACCAATAACTGTCCAGGCGGGGTGTGGTGTGAGGAGTGAACGGAAACGTGTGTCTCCGCTATTTCTATTTTATGAGGACAGTTTCCAAATTGCCATAAGTAAATGGCGCAAAAAGATCAAAGCTTGGGCCTCTCACCACCAAAGCAAAAAGAGCCAAGAGCAAGTCCTGACTCCCCCTAAAAAGGATGCTTGTAAAAAACAGCCTAGCGGGTGGTGGCTGCCATTTTTTCTTCTGCAAGTTCCCTTAGGCTAGGGAATAAAAAGTGGTTTTCTTCAACGTACTGCGCACCAAACAAGCCCTTTTCTGCCCAGAAGTAGCGATCGGTGGTGTGCTCATTCCGCTTAACAAGAACTAAAGCGGGCGGGGTGATCCCCTTAGCTTGAATGAATTTTCGGGCCGCTGTCACGGGTTTATCTTCGCCACTTTCGATGCTATATTGAGGTACGCACTCAAGGATTTTGCGCCCTTCGAGACGCCGCCGGCTCTTCCGCTTCCGTCTTCTGGCCAAGTTGCCTTACCTCCTTTGCCTTCAAAGTACTGTGATTGAGTTTACAAAAGTTGCCCTTTAGTATATCTGGTGTATCCTAGAATTTCAACTTTCCTTAATTTATCGCAACACGATTTATTGACGGGACAACGATCCCCCGCTGCGGATCAACGCTTTGCTGATCCCGGTGCCCCTACCTGCCCCCCCAGCCAATGGGCTACCCTAGAGAACAACTGTCTAAGCTGCCAAACCCCTATGATGATCCAACGCTTAGTGCAACGGGTGCTCGAAACCCAAGTATTAACCTCAGCTATTGAAAACCAAATTTCCCAACTGCTGTGGAAGCGGGAATATGATGGCGATGATCTTGCGGCCCTTGGGGAATTGCTTGATGCCCTAGAGGCCAAGAAAATTCAAACCCAACAGTAGGTGTTGGGGTCTCTGCTGCAACTCCTGATTCTCGCCCTCAGCTACGGTGCCTTGGCCCTTGGGGGGGTGCCGGGGCTAGACATGAATCGCGCCACGATCGCCCTTGTGAGTGCGGCTCTGTTGATTGCCGTAGGGGCGATTGATCTACCCACTGCATGGCAAGCGATTGATCCCCAAACCATCGTGTTCTTGCTCAGCATGATGATTGTGAATGCCTATCTCGGCTTGAGCGGCTTTTTTCAAATAGCGATGGTGACCGTGGTGCGCTTTAGTGGCAGTCCCTTGGGGTTGCTGGTGTTTCTCACCGTGGCGACGGGAATACTATCGGCGGTCTTTCTGAATGATACCCTTGCCCTTGTAACGACGCCTTTAACCCTGCGCATTACCCATGTCTTGGGTTTGAATCCAGTACCCTACCTGCTGGCGATCGCGGGGGCAACCAATATCGGCTCTGTAGCCACCCTTAGCGGCAACCCCCAAAATATTCTCGTGGGATCGTTTTCCGAGTTGGGGTACCTTCCGTTTGCCCAAGTGATGGTACCCATTGCAGGGCTGGGCTTAGGTCTGCAAGTGATTTGGTTGGGCTGGCTCTATCCGGAGGTGCGATCGCGCCAACCTTTTACGTTAGCTACGCTCCAAGCGGTGCCGGTGCAAAAAGGGTTACTCCACAAGACCCTGATTGTCTCTGGGCTGATGTTTTTGGCCTTTGTGCTGGGCTTTCCCTTAGCAGAATCCTCTCTATTGGCAGCAGCGGCTTTACTGGTCACCCGCCGTCTCAAGCCAGAGCGGGTGCTTGCTCAGGTGGATTGGTCACTATTGATTCTGTTTGCGGGTCTGTTTATTCTGACCCGCTGTATGCAAAACCTTGATTTACTGGGCGCTTTGCGCCCTTGGGTGAATCAGCCCTTGGCCCTCGTGGTGATTACAGCACTGCTGTCGAATTTGATCTCTAACGTGCCGACAGTGCTGCTATTAGCGCAGTTTATTCCCAAAGGTGCCGATCAACTCTGGTACCTCCTGGCAGCTACGAGTACCCTCGCGGGGAATCTCACCCTTTTTGGCGCTGTGGCTAATTTGATTACAGTTGAGGCAGCTGCTAGCTCCGGGGAGCGGTTTTCCTTTTGGCAGCACTTGCGCTTTGGTGCTCCACTCACGGTGTTCACGCTGGCGATCGCCACCGTTTGGATTCTCAGTCGAACTTAGGGGCTAGAGGTGACGTTTGTGGTTCCAGCGGCACTCTCAAAATAGGCCACATCAGACATGATGACAGCAGCATCAGATTCGGGAATAGGCTGAGCTTGACTGAGATAGCCAACACAGCCATTCATCAGGCTATAGACAAAAATGACACCTCCCGCTGAGATGGCCACAAGGCCGCTGGCCAGCAGTAGGGAAAAATCCCGAAGGCGATAAGCACCGTGGAGGAGTCGCACCGACCACAGCACAAATGCCAGTACCAGTAGAAGTAAGATAGCCATATGTAAACTATCTTAACAACTCTCAGAATTTCCTTCATCAATCTTTAGATTCTTCTAATAAATCCTTGCTAGCAAAGTGCCTTTGTCCACTCTATGGTGCAGGTGAGATTGGCGCCATACTGACCGACATGGGTAATTTCCGGCGTATAGGCCTCTAGGACCCGTCCCGTGCGATCGCACATCGTTAGGACGTAATCACAGTGGGGACATTGGGTGTGACTCACGGAACCATAGCGCTGGCGGAGAGCCAATTTACCACAGTGAGGACAGTGAATCGTTTGCATGGTAACCATAGTTAAATAATCCTTAAATTCTTTTTGATGGACACGGACTTGTGATAAAAAGTGCTGCGCAAACTTACGTTTCAAAACAACGAGACCAAAGAAATAGTGTTGCGCAACATTAAGAAAATTTATGAGAGGGGATGCTTTTTATTATGAATGGATTTCCCGGAGATGGCAACGATCCCAATGTTAAAAAATATGCTAATTTGACAGGGATCAAAGGATTCCATAAGTGGCCTAAGAGAGAATTTCTTCTCTTTGTCTGAGAAGTGATTGACTTTTATAACAGTCCTTTCCAAAAGGATGAAGCAGGATCACAATTAGGTAAAACAGCCTCATAGGCATCCCGCATTTTAGATAAAGAGCTGTAATCTGAAGAAAAGGTTAAGGAAGGTATGAGGGTTGGGGGTGAATAGGTTGAGTTTGAGTTTCCTGAGTGCACTCATGGTGGGTTCACTCCAGCCAGCAAGAGCGCAGGGTTCCCTACAAGTGGTTTATCCGCCGCGGGAGCACACCACCAGTGCCCCCCAGATTTTCTTTATTGGTACAGCCCCACCCCAGGTCGCAGTGACGCTCAATGGTCAAGTGATTGGCGATCGCTCGCCAGCGGGACACTTTGCCCCCAGTCTTCCTCTGCAACCCGGATTGAATCGCATCATTCTCCAAGGGGGAAATCAACGCCTTGAGTTTGCCATTACCCGCGCCGTGCCCGAAATACCGACCAGTCCACAACCCCTAGAGCCAACAGCTGATTTAGTGCGGCTAGCCAATGACATTGTTTGCTTTACCGCTGCTGCCCCCGGCGATCGCGCCGTTGAAGTTCAAGTGGGTCAGCGCATTCTGCCCCTAGAACCCCTACCCCCCCAAGTGCAACTGCCCTCTAATCTTGCTGCACTGATTCATCAAGCCGATGTGGTCACTACTCGCCCTTCCTTGTACCGCAACTGCCTGCAATTGACCCAGGTGGGGGACTATGGCCCAATTCAATGGCGATTTGCAAGCCAGCGCCAACTGGGTGCCCGCATTCGTGTGGCTGAGCCGACGCACTTACCCGTTGTTGAAGTCAACCGCTCCCTTGGGGGCGTAGCACGCACTGGGCCGAGCACCGATTATTCACGGCTGACGCCCCTGCCAGTGGGAACGCGAGCACGGGTGCGAGGACAAACGGGGGATTGGCTGCATCTGGACTATGGGGGTTGGATCCGCGCCGAGGAAGTGCGCTTCCTTTCCAGTGCTCTGCCGACAACAGCCACCATTCGCAGTATTACCAGTCGTCAGCGGGCGGGTTGGACAGAAATCAGCTTTCCTTTAGATGTGCCGGTGCCAATTGCCATTCAGCAGGGCGATCGCCAGTTCACGCTGACGCTCTACAACACGATTCCCCAAACCGACATCATTCGCCTCGATGCTGATCCTGTCATCCAGCGCCTTGATTGGTCCCCCCTTGATCAGCAACGGGTGGCGTATCGGTTTACGCTTCATCATCGCCAACAGTGGGGCTATCGCGTCGCCTATGAAGGGAATCGGCTGCTGCTGCAACTGCGCCATCCACCACAACTCCAGCGGGGCACACAACCCCTGCGGGGGATTAAAATCCTCATCGATCCTGGCCATGGCGGGCCTGAGGACCTGGGGGCACGGGGTCCCGATGGTACCCCAGAAAAGGTTGTCACATTAACACTGGCAAAAAAACTGGCACCGGAGCTAGAACGCCTTGGGGCAACGGTCATTTTAACGCGCACAGAGGATATTGATCTGGACTTGCTCGATCGCAGTCTCGCCATTGAATCAGCCCAACCCACCCTTGCTCTCAGCTTGCACTACAATGCTCTTCCCGATGCTGGCGATGCCCGCCATACCCAAGGGATTGGCGCCTTTTGGTATCACCCTCAAAGCCACGACCTTGCGGTTTTCCTAGAGAGTTACTTAACTCAGCGACTGCGGCGGCAGCACTACGGTGTGTTTTGGAATAACCTTGCCCTGACTCGTCCGACAATTGCCCCTGCGGTGTTGCTAGAACTGGGCTTCATGATTCACCCCGAAGAGTTTGAGTGGATTGTTAACCCCCAAGCCCAAGGTGAGCTTGCCCGCACCCTTGCCCAAGGCATTCTTGAATGGTTGCAGCAGGCAACGCGGCACTAATCTTCGAGCAAAGAGTGAAGGGCTGCCGCCATCTCTGCAGTGGATGTGGTGGCTGTACCAAACTGGCGTACGACAATACTGGCGGCTAAATTGCCTAAAACTGCCGCCTCCCAAAGACTAGCACCCGCCACAAGGGCAAGGGTTAAAGCAGCCACAACCGTATCGCCTGCACCAGTCACATCAAAGACATCTGTGCGGTTAAAGGCGGGCAAATGATAGGGCGCTGCCTCCCGGCTAAAGAGACTCATACCAGCATCCCCCCGCGTAATCAGCATATATTTAGCCCCTGTCAAATCCAGCAGGTCTTCCCCCGCTTGCAGGACCTCCGCCTCCGTCCGAATTGGGTAGCCCACCGCTGCCTCTGCCTCTGGCAGGTTCGGTGTAAATAGGAAAGCACCGCGATAGCGGGCTAAATCCCGTTGGGTATCAACAATTGTGCGCTGATGCTCTAAGGCGGCGGCAATCACGGGGGGCGTAAAGACACCATCCCCATAGTCGGAGCAAACTACCGCATCGGCAGTTCCGAGCTGCTCGCGAATGAAGGCAGCTAGGGCTTCCTGAAGGGCCGGGGAGGGGAGATCATCGGATTTGCGATCGACGCGGACAATTTGCTGGGTCACCGACTGGCGAGCATGGCCTGAAATACGCGTTTTTGTCACTGTGGGGCGATCGCTCTCCTTCAAGATGCCCCGCGTATCAATCCCTGCCTCCTGAAAAATGCCACAGAGTGCTTCTCCCTGGGGATCTGTACCCACAAGACCAACGGCCTGCACCTGAGCGCCCAGCTTGGCCAAATTGTAGATAGCGTTGGCACCGCCGCCGGGGACTTGGCGGGTAAACTCATGGCGCAAAATCAGCACAGGGGCTTCCCGTGAGAGGCGCTCCACCTGCCCTGTAAGGAATTCATCGAGGGTGAGATCTCCCACCACTAGTACCCTTGCTGAAGAAAAGGACTGCAAAAGGTGTAGGAGTCGCCCTTGGCAAGATTGCAATTGTTGGCGCAGGTCGGGTGGTAACATTTTGCTTCGCCTCAATTCCCGCTGATCCAGAATACTCCTGTGGGGGAAAGTGTATAGAGATGCTATAGTCCAGAGATAGTGAATAAATGTTACAAATCCTCCTCTGCATAGCTAAGGGAATCGACTAGAAAATTGCGAGTGTTGGTGTGGCGTGAGGAATTAACCATGACTGGGCAGCAGCCGATTCGGTTTGGAACCGATGGCATTCGTGGACGGGCGGGAGAGTTGCTAACCCCCAACTTGGCCTTGAGCTTGGGATACTGGGTGGGGGAAGTCCTGCGGCAAACAACAGATGCACCCCAGCGCCCCTTTATCATTGGTCAAGACTCCCGCAACTCCAGTGATATGTTGGCCACCGCCTTGGCCGCAGGGTTAACTGCCGCTGGTTTTGAGGTGTGGCATGTGGGCCTGTGTCCGACCCCTTGTATTGCCTACCTAACGACCACCACAGAAGCCATTGGGGGTGCTATGATTTCCGCCAGTCATAATCCCCCCGCCGACAACGGCATTAAGATTTTTGGCAGTGATGGCAGCAAACTGAGCCCTGATCTGCAGAAAGCCATTGAAGCCCACTTAAATGCTGGCCTATCGCTCCCCCATACCGAACATTGGGGACATTTGCATCATCGCCCCGAACTGCTCCAGCGCTATCGCCATGCGGTGCAAGCCCCCCTTCAGGATCGTCAACCCCTGCGAGGACTGCGGGTGGTGTTGGATTTGGCCTGGGGATCTGCGGTGGCGGTGGCACCTACGGTCTTCCATGCCCTGGGGGCTGAGGTGATTGCTCTCCACGATCGCGCCGATGGAAATCGGATTAATGTCAACTGTGGCTCCACCCATCTGGAACCCTTGCAGCAGGCTGTCCGTGCAACCCGGGCTGCTATGGGATTTGCCTTTGATGGCGATGCCGATCGCGTGCTGGCGGTGGATAGTCAAGGACGGGTGGTTGATGGCGATCACATTCTCTATTTCTGGGGACAAAAACTCCAGTCGCAGGCACAACTGCCCAAGGATTTAATTGTGGCCACTGTGATGTCGAATCTGGGCTTTGAGCGGGCTTGGCAAGCGCGGGGTGGACAACTGGTACGGGCAGCGGTGGGCGATCAATACGTCCATGCAGAAATGTTGCGCCACGGTGCCATGCTGGGGGGCGAACAGTCGGGACACATCCTCTGCCGCCACTATGGCGTGGGGGGGGATGGCCTGCTCACGGCAGTGCACCTAGCGACCCTAGTTCAGGATTCTGGTCTATCCCTAGCGCAACTGCGAGACCAAAGTTTTACTGCCTACCCGCAAATTCTCCGCAATGTTCGGGTTGAGGATCGTCAGCGGCGGCTTCACTGGCAAGAGTGTGAACCTCTACAACAGATGATTGCCAAAGCGCAACTGGATATGGGCGATCGCGGGCGAGTCTTGGTGCGTGCCTCCGGTACAGAACCGGTTATCCGCGTCATGGTGGAAGCAGAACAGCAGCATATTGCTGATTATTGGACGGAGACACTAGTGCAGACGGTGAGTGCCCATTTGGCCGCCTAGGAAGGGGCACCACGAGTGTGTATGATAGTTGCCTAGTCGCGCTCTAGCCATTTCCTTGTCAGTCTCGCGTTTTCAAGCTGCCTGTGAGCAGGGTGAGTTCCTCATTACCGCCGAGGTGTGTCCCCCCAAGGGTAGGGATGCCAGTACAATGCTGCGCCAAGCAGCCCATCTGAAGGGGAGAGTTCATGCGGTCAATGTCACCGATGGCAGTCGCGCTGTGCTGCGGATGAGTTCTTGGGCAGCCGCCTATTTGTTGCAACAGCAGGGGTTCGAGCCCATTTGTCAAATAGCCTGTCGCGATCGCAACCGCATTGCTCTGCAAGCGGATCTCATGGGCATTGCCGCCCTTGGTTTACGCAATATTTTGGCACTTACGGGTGACCCCGTCAAAGCTGGGGATCATCCCCAAGCCAAGCCCGTCTTTGATTTGGAATCTGTCCGTCTATTGCGCGTCATTGGCCAACTCAATCAGGGGGTAGATAGCGAAGATCGCCCCCTAGCCGATGGAGCGACACATTTCTTTGCCGGTGCTGCCGTCGATCCCCAGTCTGCCAGTTGGTCGGGGCTGCAACAACGGTTTGAGCGTAAATTGGCAGCGGGCGCTCAGTTTTTCCAAACGCAGTTGATTACCGACTTTG
>NZ_JACOMP010000167.1:0-18745 GCF_014466085.1 Thermosynechococcus sp. OHK43 | reverse complement strand
GTGGGGTCTTTTCTCTTAGTGACGCTGGTTCTGCTTTTTACCGATATATTCGACACCGTAGGCACCCTTTCAGCGGTGGGGGTACAGGCAGGGTTTCTCAATCCGCAAGGGCATTTTCCCCGCGCCTTGGGAGCCTTTATGGCGGATGCAGTAGGAACAATTGTTGGCGCCCTCTTTGGCACCTCCACCGTGGTCACCTATATTGAATCGGCAGCGGGCATTGCTGTGGGTGGACGGACAGGGCTGACGGCACTGATGGTGGGGGGGTTGTTCTTGCTCTCACTACTGTTTTTGCCGATTACGACGGCTATTCCCAGTTTTGCCACGGCACCGGCGTTGGTACTGGTGGGTGTTTTTATGGCGCGATCGCTCTCAGAGATTCCTTGGTCTGATCTGACGGAGGCGATCCCCGCTTTTTTGGTGGTGTTAGTGATGCCCTTGAGCTACTCCATCAGTGAGGGGCTAGGGGTGGGATTTATTAGCTATCCAATCGTCAAATTAGCTGCAGGGAAAGGCAGAGAAGTGCACCCCGCCCTCTGGGGATTGGCGGTTATCTTTGTTGCCCACTACTTTTGGCGTTAGACAGGATCTGAGATAGGATGCTTCTGAACTGATTGGAAATACATTACCCTATGGATCTCAAATCCCTGATTCGCGATGTTCCAGACTTCCCTAAGCCCGGCATTCTGTTTCGGGATTTAACAACACTACTGCAAAATCAGGCGGGGCTGCGCTACGTCATTGATCAACTGGTGGAAAAACACGCCAATGCTGGCATTGACTATGTGGCTGGCATTGAGTCCCGCGGCTTTATTTTCGGCGCCCCTTTGGCCTACCACCTGGGAGCAGGCTTCATCCCTCTGCGCAAACCCGGTAAGCTCTGTGCTCCTGTCTATGCGGTGGAGTATGAACTTGAATACGGGCGCGATCGCTTGGAAATGCACCAGGATGCTATCGAACCGGGGCGGCGAGTGCTAATTGTCGATGACTTGATTGCCACAGGGGGCACAGCGGCAGCGGCGGCGGGCCTGATTCAGAAAGCGCAAGGCGAACTCCATGGCTTTGCCTTTATTGTGGAGCTGACGGACTTAGAGGGACGGCAAAAGCTTCCCGACGTGCCAATTACCACCCTTGTGACTTACTAAGTGTGACTTAGTTAGTTAAGTGTGACTTAGGAAGTGTGATTTGTTAAGCGTGATTTAGGCCGTTACCATGTCACGCGATCGCGCAGGCGTTCCAGGAGCTTCGGCCCAACACCGGGGACGGCATCTAGATCCGCCAAGGAATTAAAAGGCTTTTGCTCGCGGGCACGGATAATTTCGGCCGCTAGTTTTGGTCCGACGCCCGGTAGGGTCTCCAGTTCAGCCGCAGTAGCTGTGTTCAAATTGACCCGTGAGGTAGGCGTGCGGGCACGATTTGCGGAAGAGGGGGCGGGTCGGGTGGCAATATTACCGCCACAGGCGGTCAACTGTTGCTGGAGGCGATCGCGAGTGTGTTGCGGTAGACCCAGACGACTATTGCTATAGAGCCGCTCAAACTCCCGTTCATAGTGAGCTGCTACCGTGGGATGCTCAATCACCAGCAAAAATTCATCGTTACCGCGATTGGCTGCTTCTGACCAGTTGTGGGAACCCACAATCACGGTGCGATCGTCAATAACGCCATACTTATGGTGCAGCTTATCCCCCTCCGGTAGTAGGGGAGTGCCCACCGTTTGAATGGGGTTTTGCCAGGGGCGGTTACCGGTTTCGTAGTAACAGTTACCTTGACGGGCTTGGGCCGTATTCGCCATCGCCACTCCCATCATATCGAGGGCTTCGCTAAAGTCACGGTAGATAAATCCGGCATCAATGAGGGCACGAATTTTTACCCCTTGGTCATGGCGTTCCTCTAAAACGTTGGACAGTTCCTGATCCGAGAAGACAAAGAGCGCCATATCAATTCTTTGGCGACTGCGACTCAGGATTTGACCAATGAGGCCGTTTGTAGAGGCCGCCCAGGGTTGCGATCGCGGGGTCGGCGAAAAGCGCACCATGACTATGGCATCGCCCACAGGCACCCGTTGGGGGGGACGCACCGGCTTTTTGACCCCAAAGCGACTGTTAGGCTGACCACCGGGGCCATCGCCCCACATGATGTTAAATTCCTCGGTAAATAGGCGTGCCACGGCGGGGCTATCAATCACTAAAAGGGAGTTGGCATTGCCACGGGTATCCGGTCGTGCCAAGTCACCGTGGACATCACTGAGGGTAAAGTTCGCCGTAGTTGCAATCACTTGACGATTGTCTATCACAATAAACTTGTGGTGCATGAGCATGCTGCCCTTGGAGCCATCGGCAGTGTCATCAATCCAAGGAATCTTCGCCTCGTTGAGAATGGTCTGCACGTCGCGATCGCTCAATTCCGCTGCACTGAGTTGGCCATCGCCGTTGGTATCCACAAGCGCCTTCCAGTCGTTATAGCGCTCCCGCATCCTCGGATCCATGGCACTGACTTGAGCAGCACTGTATTTTGCCCAAGGGGCAGTGTAGGTATTCTCCATTACCACCCGTACCCGTACGCCTGCCCGCTGCCGTGCTGCTAGCGCCTTTGCCAGATTCGGGAGGCGAAACTCCTGCACCGCCACATCAATGGTCTTTTGTGCCTTAGCAATCTGCTCAATCATGATTGCCTCAAGGTCTTCCCCTTCACGGGTATAGGGGCGATAGGGTTCTTGGTAACTGTGGGCTTGGGAGTGATTCATGTGTACCGCAATTTGCGGATGTTGAGGCAGCGGGCTTAGGGAAGGGCGGATAATGGGGTGCGATCGCAATTGGGTGAACACCACTGCAGCAATTAACAGCCCCAGGAGAAACAACAGCAGATACACACCCTGTCGCCGCCATTTCAGCTTTTGCCAAAACATGCTAACTTCCCCAATGCCTGTCCCAATTCTAGGGCCATGTTTTTCGCCTCAAGGTGTTCTGCGCTGCATCGGTTGCCAAAGGCGCTTGGCTAGGATAGAGGCAATGCTTTTGCTGAGCTGCCATGATCACGGTGCTGGTGTTAAATGCTGGCTCTAGTAGCCTCAAAGCCTGTTTGTATCGGCTAGCCCCTGAAATAGGGGCAACGGCTGCTACACCCCCCACTCCCCTTTGGCAAGGCCTCCTCGATTGGGGACAAAACCCGACGGTGGCGCATCTCAAGGTAACCACTGCCGACCAGTGCTACGAAGCCAACTTAACTCACCCAGAGGGGGGAATTACAGGCCTACGGGACTGGCTCAAAAGCCTCCTAGACACCCTCACCAGTGGCCAGACAAAGCTCTTGGAAAGCCTTGCAGAAATTACGATCATCGGTCATCGCGTTGTCCATGGCGGTAGCCGTTACCAAGCACCAGTGCGAGTGAATGCACAGGTGAAAGCAGTGATTACCGAATTTAGTGAATATGCGCCGCTCCACAATCCAGCCAACCTGCTGGGGATAGAATTAATGGCCGACATTTGTCCCCAAACGCCCCAAGTGGCCGTGTTTGATACTGCTTTCCATGCTCAACTGCCAGCAGTGGCACGCACCTACGCCATTCCCTATGAACTAACAACTGCTGGTATTCAACGCTATGGCTTCCACGGCATTAGCCATCAATACGTCAGTGAGCGGGCTGCGACCCTGTTGCAGCGTCCCCTAGCAGAGTTGTGCCTGATTAGCTGCCACCTCGGGAATGGTTGTTCTCTGACTGCGGTCAAGGGAGGAATCTCCGTGGAAACCACGATGGGTTTTACCCCTACAGCGGGAGTGATGATGGGGACGCGCTGTGGCGACATTGATCCGGGGATTTTGCTCTATCTACTGCGGCGGGGTCGGACGGTTGAAGAACTGGAGCGGCTGGTGAATCGGCAATCGGGACTGTTGGGCGTCTCTGGAGTGAGTAATGATTTGCGGCAGATTTTGGCAGCCATTGATCAGGGAAATACCCAAGCCCAGTTGGCCTATGACTGCTTTATCTATTCCCTACAGCGGGGCATTGCCAGTCTGTTGCCAGCTCTTGGGAGCCTCGATGCATTGGTATTCACGGCAGGAATTGGTGAAAACGCCGCAGGTGTGCGCCGCGATGTCTGCCGAGGGCTAGCTTGGCTGGGAATTGAGTTAGATGGCACAGCTAACGAAAAGGGTAAAGGGGATCGTAACATTGCGCTGCCTACTGCTCCTGTACAAGTGCTCGTGGTTCAGACCCAAGAAGATTGGGCGATCGCCCGTGCCTGTGGACAACTTTTATAGCTCCCCATCACCAGCTCACGTTTTTTATGAGCATTTTTATCTTTCCTAGTACGCAATAGGGGCCTTGCACATTGCCACAGGTTTGCCCTTCAGTTTTGCATACTTTTGCATAAAGACACTTTGCAAACCATACCAACCCATTGAAAAGAACCGATGCCCATTGGTTATGATTGCCTTAGCAATAGCGGCATTTGCATAACCCCCTCGGGTGCAACGCTGCTCTGTTGTGAAACCCTTATCCTTGACTCTTGACGTCGTTTCGTTCATGGACACTTGACCGTTACTGGTGGGTGATATTGTGCTGGGAAACCTATTTGCAAAACCAAAGCAAGGCTTGGGGATTGAACTCACCCCAGAGCGGGTCAATATCGTGCAGATTCAGCGGCAAAAGCAGGGTCTGAAAATGACGGCCATGGCCTCAGTACCCTTGGCTGAAGGCGCCATTGAAGAAGGCCGCATTATTGACACCACCGCCGTCGCCGATGCCATCCGTCAAGGGATTGAAGATAAACGCATCAAACAAAAAGAGGTGATCAGTGCCATTCCCATGAATGAAGCCGTGATTCGCCTGATTCGCCTGCCTGCTGAATTACCGGACTACGAATTGCGGGAAGTGGTTCTCATGCAGGAAGCCCCCCTCTACCTCCCCTTTCCCCGCGAAGAAGCGGATGTTGACTATCAAAAGCTGGGAACCACCCTTGATGAAGATGGCATTGAGCGAGTAGAAATCCTGTTGGTGGGTACACCCCGCGAGGTGACCGATGCCTACATCAATGCCTTTACCCAAGCCGGTTTGCAACTGACTGCATTGGAAGTTACCAATTTTGCCCTCATGCGTACGCTGCGGGATTCGCTACAACAATTTGTGGGGGAAGCAGCAGCCATTATTGATATTGGCGATGAAGGCACAGAAATTAGCATCGTCAAGGATGGGATTCCCCAGTTTAACCGCAAAGTGCCCATTGGTAAAGAACGTATGCAAGAGGCCATCAGCCGCGCCATGAATTTACCTCCCTCCATGGGCGTTGACCTCATTGAGAATCTTACGGTTCCCCTAGAGCCAATGGATTTAACCGGAGCCCTCAACCCCAGTGGCGCAGCTATTTTGCGCGTTCTCTCGGATCTGGCGGACGAAATCCGCCGCTCCATAGACTTCTATCTCAATCAAGGGGAGAGTCTAGAGGTGTCACAGTTGCTGCTGGCAGGTCCGGGTGCCAGTATCGGTCAAGTGGATGAGTTTTTTAGTCAGCGACTCAACTATGCCACCACTTTAGTTGACCCCATTAGTTTGCTAGGGCTGCAAACTCCTGAAGAGATTCCCCTCGAAAAACGCCCTGCCCTCGGCACGGTGATTGGTCTTGGTCTGCGTGGCGCTTAGGAGCATGTATGTACTCAATTGAGATTAACCTCCTCAAAGAACGTCCTGAAGTGGGAGGGATGGCTGCTGCGACAACCACAGCAGCAGGAATGAGTAACGTACCGATTATTATTGGTAGTATTGCCGCCCTCTTCTTTGTGGGTCTCGCTCTCCTGGGCTCAGTGGGTGCCAACCTCTGGCTGCAACAACTGGCGAATAAGCAAAAAACAATTCAAGATCGCCTTGCTGCAATTTCGCCGGATTTGCAACGTATGGATCAAATTAAAAAAGAGCAAGATCAAATTGCCGCTGAAACCAAAGCCCTTGCCAGCGTCTTTAATCAGGTCAAACCTTGGTCTGCGGCGATGCGCAGTATGGCAACTCAAACGCCAGCAGGGGTACAAATTCGCAAAATTACCCAAGGGGGAGAAGCATTGCAGGAGTTAACCATCGAGGGAACAGCGGTGTCCTTTGACGCCGTGAGTGAGTTTCTATTGCTCCTGCAAAATCGCTCTCCCTTCTTTGATGGCAAGGCCACCCAGTTAATCAAGGCTGAGCGCTCAACCGGTGGCAACGCAGAGGAGAAAATCACCACTGTTTCCTTTAGTGTTAAGACCGCGATCGCTAGCGTGCCGGCATCGGAACTCCTTGAGCAACTTGCCGCCAATGGCCTTCAAGGACTAGTGGCGCGCATTCAATTTCTCAAAGAAAAAGGAGTGGTACAGCAATGACTCTAACTGGCGATTTTGGCGGCCCCCCACTTGAGGAACCAGCACCCAATTATCCGACAGTCTTTGGCATCACCTTGACACCCCTAGTGAGTGGGGTATTGATTGCCCTTGTTGGTTTGGGAGCCGCCGTCTATCTGGGCAGTCTTCTCATTGCCCCCAAGCTCGAGGAAGCCGCCAAGCTACAGCAAGAAATTACCCAACAGGAAAATGACCTCTCCCAGCGGGAAGTGCTCCTGAAGCAACTCAATGATGTGATCGCGGGGTTAGAGCGCGCCAAGCAGGAAAATCGGGATGTGCGATCGCTCTTTGCTACCCAAGCAGCCCTTGACACCCTCTTACTGGACATTAACCGGCTGATTGTTACAAGCGGCGCTCAACTCATCACCTTTGAACCTGATAGTGCAGGTTCAGGAATCGTCCAAGATGGCTCCCTGGGTCCAGAATTAAATGGCAAGCTAAAACGACAAGTTACCAACATTACAGTTCAAGGGCCATTTCCCAGTATTTTGCAGATTATGCAAAAAATTGATCAGCAGCAAAACTTCCTCGTTATTAACAACCTGACGATGGAAGCGATAGCCGACAAGCCTGGTGACGTCACTACCACATTTAAGCTCATAGCCTATGTGCCCCTAACCCCTGAGGAAATCGCTGCTTTAGCACCCCCCCCTCAGGAGGAAAAACCCCAAGGAGGTGAGCAGCAAGGACAACGGCAGCAACCACAACAGCAATAGCGCATGGCAATTAAAGAAGCAGCGTAGATTATTTTAGGACTGAGTAGCATTCTCTTTTCGTAGGTTTGGTGGCATTTGTGAGGAGTCAAGCATCGTGAGTCAGTTTTTACATCGTCTCGGTTTAGGGGTGGCCACAACGGCCCTCATTGCTGCAGGTCAAACACCCACTTGGGCCGCAGCCACAGAAATTACCGCCATTCGCCTTGTGACTGCTGCTAACGGTATCCAGCTCCTTTTTAACGTGCAAGGGAATCTACGGCCAGCGGTTTTCACTGTCAATCGTGGCAATACCTCCATTGCCGACATTGCCAATAGCCAACTGCGCCTACCCCAAGGGGGGGCCTTCCGCCAAGAGAACCCCGCTCCCGGTATCTCCTCCGTCGAGGTCGTGCAACTCGATGCCAAAACCATCCGCGTCACCGTGAATGGCATTAGTGCTGCCCCCATTGGTGAGGTCATCCGCGAAGGACGCGCTGGCCTGCAAATTAACTTCATTACAGCTCAAGGCCCTGCTGGTCCCCAAGTTGCTCCCAGTGGCCAACCCACGGCTATGCCCCCCGGCCCCAGTGCCGTTCCTCCTTTTCTGCCGCGCCCAGTACCGCCACCCGTTGGCGATATGCTCATTAGTCCTCTGAACGCAGAACCGGATGTTATTGAACTGGGCACAAATCAGCGGATTCCCCGCTTACTCCTGCGGGAAGCGCCCGTGCGGGAAGTGCTTTCTCTGTTGGCACGGGCAGTCAATCTGAACGTGGTTTTTCCCGAAGGGGGCACGACTGGCGGGCCAACCATCTCCCTCGACATTGAAAACGAATCTGTCCAAGATGTGTTCAACTACGTGCTGCGGGTCACCAACCTCAAAGCCAATCGTCAAGGCCGCACCATCTTTATTGGTCAAGCTTTGCCTCCCGATGCCCAAAACCGTATTGTTCGCACCATTCGTTTGAATCAAATGCGAGTCTTCGGTGCGGGTTCAACCACACGGGAAATTAGCTCCATTGCGCAAACGGGAGGTACTATTGGCACTGCCGGCGGCGCTGGTGCCCAAGCCTCAACAACCGCTCAAACAGCCCTCAACCGTGAAACTCGAACTCGTGAGGGTGACTTACAGTTGGGTGCTGTGCAGTTGTTGGAAATGTATGGTGCCAACTTGCCTGATACAGGACAAGCGCCAGCAACGGGCTGTGAGCAGCTTCAGGTCCCATCTGCAGCCGGCGGCGCCATCAGTCAAATTTGCCGTAGTACACTCCTAAAGGGTTTGGAGGTCGTTGGGGATCCTCGTACGAACACAATTACCCTCATTGGCACACCACGTAAGGTGGAAATTGCCACCCAGCTCATTCAGCAGTTTGACATCCGCAAGCGACAGGTCATGGTAAATGTCAAGTTTATTGACGTTAATCTACTGCGCGGCCAGAGAGCAAATGCAGACTTAATCACTAACTTTGGTAGCGGTCTTTGGGGAGCTATCTTCAGCGCTGATGGACTCAGCGTTATCCGTGGTACCACCCCCAATGTGGGTGGTTTGACCCCTACACCTTTACCTCCCGTTCCCAACACACCAGTGGGTAATTTGCTCAGTGACTTTTTTGCCCAAATTCAATTGGCTATCGACACAGGGAATGCGACAATCCTCACTAATCCAACCCTTGTGATTCAAGAGGGCAGTGCTGCCCAGGTCAATTTGACCCAAGAGATTTTCTCAGGGATTGAATCCACTGTTGAAGCTCAGGGGACAGGGTCAGGGGCAGCCCTTCAGTCTCAGACAATTCGACCCATCATTCGACCTGCAGGGGTGATTTTCAATGTCACAGTGGATCAAATTGACGACAATGGCTTCGTTACGTTGCAACTCTCTCCTGAGGTGAGTGCTCCGAGTGGCACCTATTCGGTCGTCTTTCCGGGGGTAGCAAACCCGTCCACAGGAACGCTGCTGTCACAACGGCGGATGGAGTCAGGGCGGATCCGCCTGCGGGATGGCCAGACATTGATGTTGGCGGGGATCATCCAAGATCAGGATCGCTCAACAGTTACGAAAATTCCCATCCTAGGCGATATTCCCCTCCTGGGGCGACTCTTCCGCCGGGAAACCAACGCACGTCAACGTAATGAACTGGTGGTGATGGTAACGCCAAAGATTATTAATGATACCCAGGATGCTGAATTTGGCTACCAGTACTCGCCAACGCCAGGTAGCATGCCGCCCAATCTCCAAAATCGAATTTTACAACCGCCCCAATAACGTTTTTAGTGTGGAGTGTTAGTGTGGAGTGTGGCTTGTTGCCCCCTCTTGCTACCTTCAGAGGGGGTTCTTTTTCTCAATTGGCAACCAGTTTTTGCCAGCCTAATCCCGCCAGGGCTTGGTTGCGCCGTAGGGGACGAGTCACCAATTCCAAGATGTCGCGGGCATTGCCAAAGCCGTGGATCTGAGCAAACGTGAATTCCACAGACCACTTGGTACTGATGCCACGGGCCTCAAGGGGGTTGGCGTGGGCCATACCCGTAATGACCAGATCGGGCTGAAGCGCCTTAATCCGCTGCAGCTGGTTGTAGTTATCCGGTTTTTCAACAATGGTGGGTAGGGGATGTCCCATTTCGGCACAGGTCTTTGTCAAGAGTTCTAACTCGGCCGCTTGGTAGCGCTTATCCATGTAGGGAATGCCGATTTCATGCACCCGCATACCACAACGAATCAAAAACCGCGCTAGGGAGATCTCTAGGAGATTGTCCCCCATAAAAAAGACCGATTTGCCTCGCACTAATTCAAGGTAGTCACTGAGTTTTTCCCAAGTTTCGGTTTCGCGCTCCGCTAGGCCTTGGGGCTGAATGCCAAAGGTAGCACAAATCTGTTCGATCCAGGCGCGAGTACCATCAGGACCAATGGGAAAAGGCGCCGTAATGAGTTGAGATTTACGGCGGCGAATCAGGGTGGTGGCGGTACGACTGAGAAAGGGATTCACGCCAGCGACATAGTAGCCTTCATCAATGACTGGCAATTCGGTATAGCGTTTGGCAGGAAGCCATCCTGAAACTTTAATGCCCTGTTTTTTCAATTCCAAGGTGAGTTGGGTCACCACGGGATCTGGCAGGGAGCCAAAGAGAACAAGGGGTGGGTGGTCGTGGTATTGGCTTGATTCGGTTTGGACTTCTTCTTTTTTTTTGCCAAAGTTGAGAAGCCGTTGAATAGGGTTACGCTCCTCTGGATCACTAACCGCTGTGGGCGTGGGGCAACGAGCGGCCATTGCTGCTAGTACTGTATCTTCCCCTTGGGTAAAGGCGTAGTCGAGACCATTGGCACGAGCAACAACAATGGGAATGCCAATTTCGGCTTCGAGTTTGGGAGCCAGTCCCTCCAAGTCCATTTTGATAATTTCTGTGGTGCAGGTGCCGATCCAAACAATCACGCTGGGGTTGCGATCGCGCTTAATTTGGAGGCAGAGGCGCCTTAACTCTTCATAATCATTGAGTTGTGCTGAAATGTCCCCCTCTTCTAGCTCCGCCATGGCATAGCGGGGTTCTGCAAAAATCATCACCCCCATGGCATTCTGCAAAAAGTAGCCACAGGTCTTAGTACCAATGACCAAGAAGAAACTATCTTCAATCTTTTGGTAGAGCCACGCCACACAGCTGATGGGGCAAAAGGTATGGTAATTACCTGTTTCACACTCAAAGTTGAGGGCGTTGGGAGCAGTGGCAGTCATAGGGAGAGCCTCCAAATTTAGAAACTATTGAAACTAGGTTTGATGACTTCGAGCAGCCTCCTCACTGTGTTCTTCAGCCCGATTACTCACAAAGGGCTGAGGGGGAAGTAAGCGAGGTTCTGGGGGCAGTTGAGCAGGGGTATCCCGATTGGCTAGCTCTTCGTCAGGGTTGAAGTTCAAGCCAAGGGCAGCAATAATGCGATCGGGATCGTTGGTGAGTTCGACAATGACGGGTAGAGCATCCACTAGGCGGGGCTCTAGGGTCGTGAGTACTGCCAGAATAAAACTCGAGGAGGGGCGCCGCTGACCGCGATAGGTACCCCAAATGGCCAGGCGGACAATCCAATGGCGGTTTTCTTGGTAGTAGGCTAGCCACTTACTGCGTGCGCTTTGCCGTAGTTGTTCAGGGTTCATACTCACTCCAGCGAGGGGGTTCCGTGGAGTATTCTAGGGGAGTTTTAGACAGCAGCGAGTGAAGGCTCTGATCCCTGAGGATTCAAGTAGAAGTCAGATAGCAGGGCAAAGAGGTCGCGATCGGGGGCATCCTTAGGCACGACACCCTCAGGCCGCGCCAAAATTTGATCGGCAATGTTCAAGTAGTAGTCACAAACATAGTTGAGACTCGGATCACCTTCAGCCATCTCAAAGAGGGTTTTGCCCTTAACCCGTGACACGCGAATATCCTCAATCAGCGGCAGCACCTCAAGGATGGGCATGGGAACTGCTGCCACATACTTTTCAATGAGATCCCGCTTACTGGTGCGATTACCAATGAGACCCGCAAGGCGCAGAGGGTGCGTGCGAGCTTTTTCGCGGACGGAGGCGGCAATGCGATTGGCCGCAAAGAGGGCATCAAAGCCGTTATCGGTGACAATCAGGCAATAATCAGCATAGTTGAGGGGGGCAGCAAAGCCGCCACAGACCACATCCCCAAGAACGTCAAAGAGAATGACATCGTATTCATCAAAGGCATTGAGTTCCTTGAGGAGCTTGACGGTTTCACCGACAACATAGCCCCCACACCCTGCGCCGGCTGGAGGGCCCCCCGCTTCAACACAATCCACACCGCCATAACCTTTGTAGATTACATCCTCTGGCCAGACATCTTCGTAGTGATAGTTCTTGGCTTGGAGGGTGTCAATGATGGTGGGAATCAGAAAGCCCGTGAGGGTAAATGTGCTGTCGTGCTTGGGGTCACAGCCAATTTGCAGGACTTTTTTGCCCCGCCGCGCCAGCGCCACCGAGATGTTGCAACTGGTGGTGGATTTGCCAATTCCGCCTTTACCGTACACTGCCAGTTTCACGTTGAGCTTGCCTCCTAGGTAATGGAGCGACACGATGACCTAACTGCTATTGTCCGCCAGCGATCGCCAGAAGCCGCAGCGGTCAAGAAAATTATTTTTTTGTAATAAAATTCCAGCTTCCTTGAGGATCAGTAAAAAATTTTTCAAGCTCTCTAAGTCTCTCAGACAAGCAGTCATTCTTTAAGAAACTAGTTTTCGTGTTTTTGCTGTTAATTTTGTTTTTAAGTTAAACAAAAATACAAAAGTTCCCCCTCCCCAAGTCATCCCCTGACCAACTGAACCCAACGCTAACGTTTGTCTGCCTCGCGATCGCGCCAAAGGAAATCTGCAACAAGAAACTGTTCTCCTGGGGGGCGATCGCCCGCATCGTTGTAAAGAATAATTAAAAATCTCAAAAGTAAATTATTTGTTACATTTAAGGGGTTGCATCCCTTTAATCGCCACTTTCTCTCGTTTTTCCTAGGAACTCGCTAGAATTTGAGGGAAGGCGATCGCGCTGCAGTTTTTTTTCTCTGCCATCCATCTAAACGAGCAAGATAAGCTCCTTGGGAAGGTACGGCATCGTTACGAAAAAGCTGTAGGGTAGCCTTCAGCCCGCTGTTGATACTGCCCGTAAGAATGGCCAATGAACAAAGATCAATTTGCCATGAGTGATAACCCCTACGAAAAGCTGCAAGTGCCGGAAGACGCTTCTTTCGAGCAGATTAAAGAAGCACGGGATGCGCTATTAGCGGCTCATCCGGGGGATGAACGGCAGCGCACCGAAATTGAAGCAGCCTACGATGCAATTTTGATGGATCGGCTGCGGCAACGCCAAGAGGGCAAAATCAAAGTGCCTGAGCGCATTCGCTATGCTGAGCAACTCAATGAACCGGCGCCAGCGAAGCTAAATCGCATTGCCAATCATCCCGCCCTTCAGTGGTGGCAGCAACAGTTGGACACCCCCAACCTGCGGGGTATCGCCATTACCTCAACCGTCTATGCTGTTCTGATGGCAATCGGGCTGGCTCAGGCCAATCCCGACACCTTGGCATTGGTGCTGTCGCTGGGGGTTGGCTTTAACTTAGTGTGGCTGCAACGCAAGGAAAAGCGCCTTGGCCGCGCCTTTTTAATCACCCTCCTTGCCCTGATCTTGGGGGCGGTGATCGCCGTGGGCATCTATCAGCTTGGGCTGCCGGGGGTCTTCCTTAGCGTGGATCAACTGGTGGGTATTGGCGTTTTTGTCACCTTTTGGTTCACCAGCAACTTCCTGCGCTAAGCACGAATTTGAATTGGCATCACCAAGTATTTCATCTGGGCTGACCCAAGGGGGAGGAGAATCGCGGGCTGGGTTTCGCCATTCAGCTGAAGTTGCACATCGGAACTATTCATCACCTTCAGTCCTTCAAGGAGGTATTTGACGTTGAAGGCCACCTCCATTGACTCCCCAGAAATTTGAGCCGGCACCTTCTCCTCACCACTTCCCAATTGCGGAGCCTCAGCGGAGAGTTTGAGTTCTTGAGCCTCAGTATCAATGTTGATTTTGACAACATTATTCCTTTGAGCCGCAAGAATCGCCACCCGTTCTAGGGCATCTGCCAACGCCGATCGCTCAACCGTGACTTGGCGAGCAAAGGTTTTCGGAATCAGTTGGCGGTAGTTGGGGTACTGGCCCTCCAGCAGACGGCTGGTGATGCGAGCATCATTGCCAATGTCAAACACCACCTGGGCGGGGTCACAGCGGAGTGCCACATCCCCATCTTGTTTCGCCATCAGCCGCTCTAGATCTTTGAGGGATTTTGCTGGAATCGTAATCGGCGAGAGAGCGTCAGGAACAGGCTGTTCAGTTACGGTAACGGCAAGGCGGTGGCCATCGGTAGCCGCAAACTCAAGGCAATCGACCTCAAAGGTCACGTGCAAGCCGGTGAGAATTTGCTTGGTTTCATCAGTGCTGGCCGCAAACAAGCTCCCCTGAAGTCCTCGCCGCAATGCCTCTGCGGTTAAAGTAACGGGCGTCACATCCTCTAACGTGGGCAACGCAGGAAATTCCTCAGCACTCATCCCCTGAATCTCAAAGAAACCACTGCCATAGTCAAGGATCACTCGCGTATCTTCCGCCGTAATCTCAATATCGCGATTGGGCATCCGCGACACCATCTCACTAAAGAGCTTGGCGGAAACGGTAATCGCCCCCGGCACCTTCACCTCTGCATCGAGCCAGATTTGCATCCCCAGACTGAGATCAAAAACGGAGAGTCCGAGGCGGCCACCCTCAGCTTGCAGAAGAATATTTGCCAAAATCGGGTGCGACGGATTGCTAGGAGCAACACGACTCAGGGGGGCCAGTTTACTATTGAGAATCGATTGTGAACAAACAACTTTCATGGTGTACTCCACGGCCGAGGCAGATGGAATGAAGCGCAAAAACGCTGCTTGTCATTGGCCGATTTACTAGCATACTATGGCAACCGATTACTGGTATCGCTTGGGCAAAAACCGCCGCACTTTACTTAGAAAAAACTCCAGCTCTGGCAGATTCAGGGGCGAGATAGCCGCTGCAAAAACGATCAGGCCGACGCCGGTTGCGATCGCCAGCTGCAACAGTTGTACCCCCAAACCTTCGCGCCCCCAGAGCAATTCCAGTCCTTTGAGGGTACCCCAACCTGCCCCCCCAGCGAGAACACTGGCTAGAGCAATTCCCAGCAAAGGCACAATCAACTCCCCCCAAGGTAGTCCCTCCAAACGGCGGTGCAAAATCCAAGTCAGGGCAATAAACGATACCGTATTCACCCCCACTGTCGCCATTGCAAGGCCGACGGCGCCAAAGGCTTGGGTAAAGAAAAAGCAAAACAGGGCATTGACACCCAGCCCCCAGAGAGTGATCTGCAGGGGGGTGCGACCATCCTCAAGGGCGTAAAAGACCCGCACAATCACATCGCGGGCAAGGTAGAAAAACATGCCAATGGCATAGACCAGCAGGAGCGCCGCCACCAATTGGGAGGCCTGAAAATCAAAGGCCCGCCGCTCATAGACCACCCGCACTGCCGGCAATGCCAAAGCCGCCATCATGCCACCGAGGGGCATCATACTCAAGGCAGTGAGTACCAAGCTCTGGCGAATGCGTTCCTTAAGATGCGGCCAGTGTTCTGGCTGTGCCAACTTTGAAAAAATGGGCATATAGGGCACAAGGATCACATTGGAGAGAATCCCCAAGGGCGTCAGAAATAGGAGTTGGGAGTAACTCAAGGCCGACGCAGCACCCACAGGCAACTGGGAAGCAAAGAAGAGACTGATATAAACGCTGATCAAAAGCATTCCTGAAGACAGAGTGGCAGGCCCCATGAGTTGAATTAACTCCCGCACCTCAGGACGATTGAGATCAAAACGTAATCGCAATGTGCCCATGCCAGCTTTCCATTGGGCAGGAATTTGTACAAGCCATTGCAGCACCCCCCCCGCTAGGGTTCCCCAAGCGAGCACTGCGGGGCCAAATTCGTCGGCAAAGAACCAAATCCCAATGATTACCGCCAAGCTAGACAGCAGGGGACTAATGGAAGGCAACCAGTACTGATCGGCAGCATTGAGGGTGCCAAAGCCAATCCCAATCAAACCCGAGAGTACGGCCAAGGGGGCCATAATCCGAAACTGCTCTGCGGCTAAGGCTTGAATCTCTGGACTTGCGCCGGGGGCAATGAGTTGAATTAAGGGATCCGCCAGCACCATCAAAATGACGGTTAGCACCAGCAATAGGGCGCCCACAACGGTGGTAATGGTTTCCACGAGGGGCGCGGCTTTTTCGGGGGGTTGCTTGAGAACCACACTGATGATCGAACTGTGGAAAGGGCCATTGATCCCCCCCAAGAGCACAAAGAGAAACCCCGGAATCACATAGGCGTAACTGTAGGCATCCACTGCGGCGCCAACACCAAATTCGGCGGCGATCGCCTGCTGGCGAACCAGTCCCGCGACTTTACTCAACAGCGTAGCAACGGCAACAATGGTGGCAATGTGGGCAAGCGAACGGGATTTCTTTTCCACAGTGGTGGCAATCCTAATCCAATTGGCTGATTTGGGGATAACTCTGGCGATGATCGTACCAGCGATCTAGCTTTCTTTTATTTCCGTTGGCAGCAGAATCGTAAAGCCGGTCCCTTGACCGACTTCGCTAGTAACCTGAATCTGACCTCGATGGGCCTGAACAATAGACTGGGCGATCGCCAGCCCTAAACCCGTTCCCTCGGACTTTGTGCCCTGAAGGCGATAAAAGCGATCAAAAAGGCGGGGCAGTTCACTGGCAGGAATCCCCGGTCCATTATCGGCAATTACCACACGGTAAAATTTACCCTGTTGATCCAATCTCACTTGAATCTGACCACCCGCAGGGGTATATTGCACGGCATTACTGAGGATATTGGTTAACAAGCGACTGAGATGATCGGGGTTGCCCCAAAGGCGATAGGCTGTCGCTTCTGAGGTTTGGGGATCTGCCAGCTCCAACTCCAGTTGCAGGTGCTTTTGTTCAATCAGGGGCATCTGCTCCTCAATCACCCCCAAAAGAATCGCATCGAGGTGGCAGGGTTGGGCCTGCAGGGGAATCATGCCACTATCTTGGCGAGCCAGAAACAGCAAATCATCCACCAAACGGCTGAGGCGACGACTAAGGCGTTCAATGACCAGAAGTTGTTGCCGTTGGGCTTCAGGATCCGCAGTGGCTAAGGCAACTTGGACATTGGTTTGAATCAGGGCCACGGGGTTACGCAGTTCATGGGAGGCATCGGCGGTAAATTGCTTCAAATAGGCATAGGATTGCTGCAAGGGGGCAATGGCTAGCCGTGACAGAAACCAGCCACTAATACTCACCAGTGTCAGCGTGATGGTAATACCGACTAAGAGATCCCAGAGGAGGGCTTGACTAGGTTGCGTCACCTCGAACCAAGGATGGCTAACCCGCAAATAGCCCAGTAGGCGATCGCCCACGACTAAGGGCACCGTCATCTGCCGTAGCCAGCGATCCTCGCCCACCTGTACCGTTTGCGCCGTCCGACTCAGATGCAAAGGCAGATCAAGGGGTTCTGAAAACGTGCTCCAAGCCAACTCCTGATTTGGGGTAAACCCCTCAAGGTCAATGTGATCTTCCTCCAGTGCCGCAATGGGACTACTGCCTAAACTGGTTTGCCAATCAATTGCTTCTGCTGTGCCTGTGTCAATCATTAGGGAGCGGCTCACCACCTCCACAACGTGGCTAAGGGTGTCATCAATCCGCTCGATCAGCGTTCCCCGCACATAAAAAAAGAACCCCGTCGCAAAAATGAGGAGCAGGAGTGCCGTTACTCCTACGTACCACAGGGCTAGACGGTATTGAATCGCACGAACCATCGTCATCAGGGCAATGCTAAGGGAGACCAATCACCACTGGACACAAACGCTGCCCAATAGTAGGGAGATTCCTCCTTGAGTCGCTGAAGCTGGACTTGCCGCAGGGCTTCTGTTCGCCCCATGCCTCGGTGCAGGTTTTGGTAAAAGGCTATCATCATATCGCGGGTTACTCGATCATCCACTTTCCACAGGGTACTCACCTGCGATCGCGCCCCAGCCAATGTAAACGCTCGCCGCAACCCATAGACCCCCTCCCCATTCACCACCTCCCCTCGCCCCGTATCACAGGCGGATAACACGACTAACTCTGTGCCACTGAGATTCATGCTGGTTACTTCCAAGGCAGTCAGGAAGCCATCATCACCCTCTGAGCCACTCTGGCGTGCGTTAGATGCCGCCAAAACCAACCCCGATCGCAGGAGGGGGTTTTCAAGGATGCCTTTGTTCCCCGAAGAAGCTAGAAAGAAGCCGTGAGTAGCCAAGTGGAGAATTTTAGGGGAATTTGCAGCTTTAACCGCTGTTTCGGTGGCCGCAGCTTGGAGTAACACTTGGGCTTGGGGAAGGAGCGCCCTCAGGGCTTGCGCTTCCTCCGCTGTCCCCGGTAGGGGAGTAAAAGTCAAACTCCGCCAATCAAGGGAGTGCATCGTTGATGAAGAGGCATTTCCAAAGGAGCGATCAAAACTTGGGTCAGCAATAATCAAAGGGGTATTAGCAGTTACAGATCGGGATTGGAAGCGCAGAAGTTCGCGCCCAGAGGTCAGCAATGTAATCAAATAGGATTCCACCAGATAGCGCCCTTGGGCATCCACAAGCGCCTGAAAGGGAATAGTATTCAACTCCCCATCCGGCGCAATGAGCAAATGAGTTGCATTGCCAAGCCAGGGACGAATGGGAGTAATCACCTGCTCAGCAAGAGCTTGAGCCGCCTGTTGAACTTCAACCTTGGGTAAACGCGGGTCAGCCAAACGGAAACGGCTCTGGCGTACTTGGGCATCAATTTCAGCAGCAGTGCCCAGATCTTTTCCGAGGGGTTGACCTCTAGGACGCAATACATAGACGCCATAGCGCGGCTCACCAAAGTTCTGTGTGCGCAAGTCGTAGGGTCGATAGCGAATAAACTCGAGCAAAGCGGCATTGGCCGGAATCAACCGTTGAACCGCAGCGATGGTTACGGGTTGAGTGAGCTCGCGAAAGCTAGCACTGCGCAGACTCAGTTCGGCTTCCAGTTGACTGGCTTGGGTTTCAAGCTGCTGCAGTTGGGAGAAAGCTGCTGGCGCTGCCGAAGCAAAGACGAGTTTGGCAATGG
>NZ_JACOMP010000166.1:0-4447 GCF_014466085.1 Thermosynechococcus sp. OHK43 | reverse complement strand
TGCTCAAAGCTACTGGCGGTAACGGCAAGAATTTTCGGGGAGCAGACGACTTCGCCGCGCCGCAGGCGATCGCCCACTTCTTTCTTGATCTGTCGCGTGGCCGTTTTACCGTCCATGACGGGCATCCGAATATCCATGAGAATGGCATGGGGCTGCCATGCTCGCCAGATCTCCACTGCCTCTTGACCATTGCTAGCTTCGCGACAACGAAATCCGACCGGTTCTAGGAGTTGAGTGAGGAGTTGGCGATTTTCAGGAATATCATCCACCACCAGAATGCGGACTTCTGAGGTGGGCGATCGCAGGCCAACAATAGCTTGTGCCTTTTCCTGCTGTAGCGATCGGGGATCTCCAAGGTCAATTGGCACTTCGAAGTAGAAGTGGCTGCCTTTCCCCTTGGTGCTACGCACCTGAATATTCCCCCCCATCAATTGCACAAACTGGCGGCTAATGGCCAACCCCAGACCGGTACCTTCGCTGACTTTTTTACTGCTATCGGTTTGGACAAAGGGCTGAAAAAGCATCTTCAACTCCTGCGGAGTCATGCCAATACCTGTATCACTGACTTCAAAGGCAAGGCGAGGGGGATCTGGGGCTGGATAGCTGACCTTGAGGCAGACGCTCCCCTCCTTGGTGAATTTAATGCCATTTCCCAGGAGGTTGACTAACACCTGGCGGAGCTTCATTTCATCGGTCGTCACCGCCACAGGCAGATTAGCAGGCAAATCAAAGACCAGACGTAACCCCTTGGCTTCAGCTCGCACCTTCAGCATCTCTTCCAGATCCCGCAGCATCCGCCGCAAATCAAAGGTGGTTTTCTGAAGTATCATCCGTCCAGCCTCAATTTTGGCCATGTCTAGGACATCGTTAATCAAACCCAGCAGGTGTTCGCCACTGCGATTAATCTTTTCAAGGGTTTGGCGATGCTGCGGTGCAAGGGTGCGATCGCTGAGCAAAATTTGACTAAAGCCGAGAATGGCATTGAGGGGGGTGCGCAGTTCATGGCTCATATTGGCCAGGAAAATACTTTTGGCTTTATTGGCGGCCTCCGCGGCTTCCTTAGCCTTGAGCAGCTCCCGCTCCGCTTGATGGCGTTGATGAGCAGCAAGGGCAATGGTCACAATATCAGCGACATTGGAGACAAAACTGCGTTCCTCCACTAGCCAAACCCGATGCTCACCAATACTCTCAACACAGATCACTCCCAATAATTGGCCATTGAAGATGATCGGGGCATCAATGCGGGAATACACCCGTTGCACTCTGGCATACTCCCGCAGTTCGTGGGTGCGCGGATCCGTGAGTAAATCATTGACGACGAGGGGTTCACCCGTACGCAGCAGTTTTAGGTACTCCGGATAGGGGGAATGGGTGAGGTACGTGGGTTGAGAATGGTTATTGGCGGCGGGGTCATACTGCACAACACACTTCAGGCGATCGCCCTGGAGTTCCCATGCCGAAGCCCGCTGGACGCGCAGTGTTGTTGCTGTGACCTGAATAATCTCCTGCAAGGCCATGCGAAAGTGCCCCTGCTGTACATGGGGAGATTGGCTGAGCTGAACAAGGGCAACATTGTGATCATGGAGCACCCGTTCTTTTTCGCTCAGTTGTTGGTTGGCGGCCTCAAGGGCAGCAGTACGCTGTTTCACCTTTTCTTCAAGCCGCTGATTAAAGTGGTGGAGTTCATCAAAACTCTCCTGGAGTTGTGCCGCCATATCCACAAAGGTGCGACCGAGGTTCCCCAACTCGTCTTGGCTGTGGGTATCTACCTCCTCTGCAATGTCCAGATTGCCGAGGGCAATTTTGTGAGCAGCGGCAGCCAACCTCTGAATTGGGCGCACCATATAGCCGGTAACCCCCAAAGTCACCAGACTAATCAAACCAAAAGAGACGACGAGTATCAGCAGACCTGCCCATGTTTCTTGATGAATAAAATCCAGCAGCGCCTCTTCCCTCACCCGGATGGCCAGGCTCCAACCAACTTCGGGAATTGGGGTGTAAAAAAACCATTGCTGCTCATTGGAGACCCAATCAGTCATCCAAAGATGGCCACTGTGGCCACTGATCATCGCTTTAGCCAAAGCCGCCAGATCACTGCGGTTGTACTCCTTGGCAATGTAGAGGATTGACTGGCCAATGAGCTGAGGATCCCCGTGGAAGATAATCCGTCCCTTGCGATCCAGAACAAAAAACTGCGCCTGCCGTAGCCCTTGGATATCGATTTCCTGTTGCAGCGTTGGCAGTGCCACATCCACCGTGGCAACACCGCGAATTTGCCCCTGGCGGTAAAAGGGAACGGCATAGGTCACCATCCAGGCATTACCTGCCCCTGCATCAAAGTAGGGATCACTCCATTGCGGTTGGCCAGTGCGGATAGCTTCCCTGTACCAGTCCCATCTGACCTGGGTGTAGTCGTAGATGCGCCCAGTGTCCTTTTGTACCAGTCTGTTGCGATGTATGTCTCTGTAGACGTAGGGGGCAAATAAGCGTTTCCGAGGGGAGAAGCTGTAGGGGGTGAAAGCGATTGCTGTCCCATAGGCTAAACGGCTGATTTTGAGATTGCGACGCAGAAATGAATACAGCTCCTCCTCACGGACGGCAGGAAACGCTTCTAAGGCATTGGCACTGGTGGTTGCCAGCCCCGTGATTTCCTGTAGAGCATTGCTAAATTGCTGGGCATAGAGTGACGCTAATTCCCGCTGCCACGCTTCATAGTCAGCGGTACTGCGGCGGATGACCCGCGAGCGAATGTAGAGAAAGAGGCCAGTGTAGATGACCACAATGGGCAATAGCGTTCCCAGCAAGAGCTTATGGCGAAAGGATAGCTTGCTGAGCATGGCGATCGCCCCCCTATGTTTTTTTTATTTTAGGCTAGCTAGAAAAGAGCAAGGCTTTAGGAAAGGGGACTCAGGACTTTACTATCCGTCTGGGGTGCTGCCTCCCCCACCACCTCCGGTGTATTGGCTTCCGAGGGCGGCACCACCTGCCAAAAGAGGGGCAAATACTGCTCCCATCGCTCGAGAATCATGGCCGCCTTGGCACTGCCCGTGCGCTCGTGGTGGGCAATAATGAGTTGCTTGAGTTGAGCGGCGCCAATGGCAGAGGTGACCCGCTGCAGCTTGACAATTTCAGGGTTGACCTTGGCGGGGAAGTTACCGGCTTCATCCAAAACGTAGGCCAAGCCCCCTGTCATACCGGCAGCCACATTGCGACCCGTGGTACCCAAGACCACAACCACCCCACCGGTCATGTATTCACAACAGTGATCCCCTGTGCCCTCCACAACCGCATAGGCCTTGGAGTTGCGAACAGCAAAGCGCTCACCAGCACGGCCATTGGCAAAGAGGAACCCACCCGTGGCGCCATAGAGGCAGGTATTGCCAATAATGACGTTGTCCGCAGCTGCGTAAGGGGCATTGGCAGGGGGCTTGATAATGATTTCACCCCCGTGCATTCCCTTGCCCACGTAATCGTTGGCCTCGCCGGTGAGGTTCAGAATCATCCCCGGCAAATTGAAGGCCCCAAAGCTCTGGCCAGCACTGCCTCGGAAGTTGAGGGTAATCTGACCTTCAAAACCAGTGTTGCCGTACTTTTTGGCAATGACACCGGCAATGCGTGCCCCCACGGTGCGATCGGTGTTGACAATGGGCAGCTCTAGTTCAACGGTTTGCTGCTTCTCAATGGCGGCTTGCACCTCTGGGCGTGCCAAAATTTCATCATCGAGCACGGCACCGTTACTGTGCACGGTTTCGTGCTGCAACCAGCGGCGATCGCTCCGCGTATCGGGCAGCTTTGTCAGGCAAGCCAAATTCAGGGGGCCAGTCTTGGTCAGGGTGACATCCTGCCGCGGCACCAGTAAATCGGCGCGGCCAATGATCTCATTGAGGGTGCGATAGCCCAGTTTTGCCAGAATGGAGCGCACCTCTTCAGCAATAAAGAGGAAAAAGTTCACCACATGCTCAGGGAGGCCGGGGAAACGCTTGCGCAGGTCCTCTTTTTGAGTAGCCACCCCCACGGGGCAGTTATTGGTGTGGCAAATCCGTGCCATGATACAGCCCTCAGCAATCATGGCCACCGAACCAAACCCAAATTCCTCGGCACCCATCAGGGCTCCCATGACCACATCCCAGCCACACTTGAGGCCACCATCCACCCGCAGAATCACGCGATCGCGCAGTTGGTTTTCTAGGAGAACGCGGTGCACCTCCGTTAGGCCCAGTTCCCAGGGACTGCCGGCATGCTTAATCGAACTTAGGGGTGACGCGCCAGTGCCACCATCGTGACCGGAAATTTGAATCACATCGGCGTTGGCCTTGGCGACCCCAGCAGCAATCGTACCAATACCAATTTCGGCCACCAGCTTCACAGAGACTTGCGCTTGGGGGTTGATCTGATGCAGATCAAAGATTAGTTGGGATAGATCTTCGATCGAATAGATGTCGTGGTG
>NZ_JACOMP010000165.1:0-3085 GCF_014466085.1 Thermosynechococcus sp. OHK43 | reverse complement strand
GGGCCCGTACTTGGACAAGCACATAACCGGGAAAAACTTTTTCCTCAATGGTTTGCCGCGAGCCATCTTTTTTGATTTTGATGACCGGGGTTTGGGGAATTTCAATGCGAAAGATGCGATCGGCCACATCCAGCGTATGGAGCCGCTGCTCGATGGTGCTTTTCACTTTTTTTTCGCAGCCAGAGGCGACTTGGACGGCATACCAAAATCGTTTGACCTTACCAGCTTGCTCCTCTTCGGACACTTCAACGGTATCGTCAAGAGGATCGCTTAGATCAGAATGATCAGTAAATTCACTCACCATAGGCGCGTACTCGTAGAAATCTTTGGCTGTCTAAAAAATCAGTGTGGCCAGCCAACGAAAGAGTTCATCCACTAGGTAGATGACAGCAGCGGAAAGGGAAACAATGAGAATGACTGCGGCAGATTCGCCAATCAGGCGTTGGCGATCGGGCCACACCACTTTGCTGAGTTCTTCCTTGGTTTCGCGGAAAAACTCGGTTAGATTAAAGCCACTAGTGGGCTTTTCGCCTTCGGTACTCTTGCTCACGGCGGCACTCCATTGGGGCGGGGCAGCCCGTTGCTACCCGTTTAATTCAGCGCGATTTATCATCATAGCAGGTTTCTTCTCTTTAGGAAATCCCCATGTTTGACTGCTTGCGATCGCGCACCCTCACAACGGCTATGGGTGAGGTGGCCTACGTGACGAATGATTTCAGCCCGGCGAACCCTGCCCGGCCGCCTCTATTTTTTTGGCATGGCTTTGGCGGTGGCTCGAGCCGCTATGAGTGGTCGGCGGTTTATCCAGCCTTTGCAGCCGAGTATTCCCTTTTTGCTTTGGATTTGCCCGGTTGGGGAGCCTCTGAGCATCGCGATCAACCCTATACGGTGGCGGCCTATGTGGATCACTTGCTGGAGTGCCTTGGCCAATTGACGGCAGAACCGGCGGTGGTGATCACGTCTTCACTGACGGCAGCCTTTGCCATCCAGGGGGCGATCGCCCATCCCCAACGCTTCCGTGGCCTCATTCTCACCTGCCCAACGGGTTTGAGTGATTTTGGCCAAGATTACCGCCAAACTCCCCTTGCCCAGATTGCACGCCAACCCTATGTGGATATAGTCTTTTATCGCCTTGGCGTGGCCAATTCCCTGAGTGTGCAATCCTTTATGGCTCATCAGCAGTTTGCCCGACCTAGCCGCATCAGCCCCGAAATGGTTGCCACCTATACCCAAGTGGCACAGTCACCGGGGGCAGAGTTTGCGGCACTGGCTTTTGTGCGCGGTGATCTCTGCTGCGATCTCAGTCGCTTCTTGCCCCATTTGACGGTGCCGACCTATATTGTTTGGGGAGAGCAGGCAAAACTCCCTCCTCTGAGGGTAGGTCAACGCTTGGCACAGTTAAACCGGGAGGCGATTCGTGCCTTTGATGTGATTCCAGAGGTGGGACTAACGCCCCAGCTGGAGTGCCCGGCGGTGATGATTGGCTGCATCGATCGCTATCTGAGCCAATTGAGGTAACTGCTCCCCGCTGGGGCACTTTGAATTTTGGATACCACTGCCCTCAATACCTGAATTGCCCTAGGGAAGGAAACCTAGGGCCGACGCTGGGCATTAGCAGTGGCGGGTAGGGTGGTGCCATAGACACGGGGGCGATCGCCCTGGGCCAATTGGGTGCTGCCTTGGGTATCCACTGCCCAAATCGTAACTTTGGGATTCCCCATTGTTTGGGTTTGAAAGAGCACCCGTTGCGGATCCGTTGTGCTCCAGCCGAGGAGGGTGGCAAAGTCGTATTCCTCAGCGGTAGGATAAACTGTGGCCACATGACCCACCCCCGCCTGCCAAATCCATGCGCCGTCGCTTATTAAATCCGTGGCAAAGAGCCCACCGACCTGTCGCACCAAAAGACGATTGCCCGTTGCTGACCAACCGACAGGAACCAGCACCGCAATCAGACCTTGGCCTGGGGGCACCTCTGCCAAAAATTCAGGCGGCATTTCCTTGAGACTTTCAATCTGCTGTTGGCTGCCGCTCTGGCGATCGCGAATTTCAAGAACGCTCACCAGTTGTTGCCGTTGCGCCTCGGGATCAGCCCTAAAGTAGAGGGTGGCCTGTGCTACATAGCGGCCATCGGGAGAGAGATATTGGGGGGTCTGTTGTGTGAAGCGGAGGGGTTTCTTGGCTTTTACAGCGGCAGCGTGGCCGTCCTCAATCCATTTCCAAGGGAGCGGGAAGGAACTCTGGAGGGGATCCGCCACAACAGTTTCTACAGGTTGATCGGGGGCAGGGGGTCGTTGGGATTGGGCAAGCATCACTGGGGCGATCGCGAGGGCGGTCAGTATCCCACAGACTGAGGAGAGCAAAAAGCCCCGCCAGGGCTCAAATCGGGTTACCATGAGGTCACTCCCCTTAAATAAAATTTTTTATTGACAGTTTGGTTAAATGAATGACGACGGCTCCTCACACCTCCAGCATAGCAATTGGCCTAGGCCGATCGCCAGCAAATTAACGAATTTTTATGGCCTTGACAAAATTAATCAAAGAATCTCGTAACTATTTACATTCACTGGCAGTCATCGAGATTCATTCCCAGTGGTTTCCCCTCACCTCCCCCTCCCTCAAAGATGCAGGGACGACTCCCTATGCCGTGAATGTTAAAGGTCATCTGGCGTGGCCCAAGGGTCGGCACTCCCTGTGGTTGGGGCAGCGGATCAGTGTACCGGCGATGGTTCAAGGCTATAGCGTGGCGGGCTTAACTCTACGCCTTGATCTCACGTGGTGGGCAGATCAGGCCACGGTGTATGTCAATGGCCAGGCGATGCATCGGGGGGATTTATTCGATCATTCGGTGAGTCTTTGCCTAGGGGAAGCCGTAACCCCTGGCCAAACCTGGGATGTGGTGTTGCATCTCATCAGTCCCAGCCACGATGACGGTGCTTTGGTGAGATCCTGCCTGCGGTTTGAATCGTCCACGGGAGTTGACCCCGACTTTGTTGCCGCTGAGTTGAACATTTTGGAGATTTTTGGTGACACCCTCAACTTAGAACCCCTTGAACTGCTGCTGAAGGAAATTCTAGAAAGTCAAGGG
>NZ_JACOMP010000164.1:0-15584 GCF_014466085.1 Thermosynechococcus sp. OHK43 | reverse complement strand
GTGGGGAGGTGGCGATGCAGATTACAGGGCCTTGGACATTGGCGCAATTACAACAGTCGGGGGTGGATTTTGGCGTTCTCCCCATGCCTGCCCTCAAGACCCCTGCCAGCGCACTGGGGGGCGAAAATCTCTTTGTCTTTCGCTCAACACCCCAACGGGAAGAGGCAGCTCTAGCCTTCTTGAACTACGTTCTTAGTGAAGAATTTCAAACGGAGTGGGCTTTGGGCACAGGGTATTTGCCCATCAATGAACGGGTGCGGACCAACGATCGCTATCAGGCCTTTGTGGCCCAGCAACCTGCCCTCCGTGTCTTTTTGGATCAGATGGCTGCGGCTCAAGCACGCCCCAACTTTCGTGGCTATGCCCGCTTTTCCCAAACCCTTGGGCGAGCGATCGAAAGCGTTCTGCTTGGAAAATTAACCCCGAAAGCCGCAGTGGAAACTGCAGAGCAACGTTGGCAACTAATGCGCCCGCGTTAGACGCGTTAGAAAAGACTGCTCGCCGCCTTAACCATATTGGCTGGATTAAAGGCATCCATAGCAGCAGTGGCCTCATAACCACAGTGCACCATGCAGTCACGGCACTTGGGATTGCCACTTTTGTGGCCATACTTATCCCAGTCGGTATTTTCAATCAGTTCCTTCCACGTCTTGTAGTGCCCCTCGTTGAGGAGGTAGCAGGGTTTCTGCCAACCCAACACACTATAGCTGGGCATGCCCCAAGGGGTACACTCGTAGTCCTTTTCCCCCACAAGGAAATCAAGGAACAGGGGATTGTGGTTGAAATTCCACTTCTTCTGACCGGCACGGTAGGGGGCAAGGATTTCACGGAAGAGGGCACGGGTTTGCTCCCGCTTGAGGAAGTGCTCCTGATCCGGTGCCCATTCGTAGGCATAGCCGGGGGAGATCATCATGCCGTCTACGCCTAGGGAACTGACAAAATCAAAGAATTCCTGGATTTCCTTGGGATCCACCCCTTCAAAAATCGTCGTGTTGGTGGTGACCCGGAAGCCCTTGGCTTTAGCCGCTTTGATTGCTTTGACAGCCGTGTCAAAGACCCCTTGACGAGCCACACATTTGTCGTGCCACTCCCGCAGACCATCGAGGTGAACGCTGAAGCTAAAGTAGGGGGAGGGCTTGAACCTATGGAGATTTTCCTCTAGGAGAATACCATTGGTACACAGGTAAACAAACTTCCGCCGTGCCACCAAGCCACTGACAATTTCATCAATTTGCGGGTGCAGCAGGGGTTCCCCGCCGGGAATGGCGACAATTGGCGCACCACATTCCTCAACGGCCTGGAAGCACTCCTCCGGGGTGAGATATTTGCGCAGGACCTCAAGGGGATGCTGAATTTTACCACAACCGGAACAGGCCAGATTACAGCGAAAGAGAGGCTCAAGCATCAAGGTGAGGGGAAAGCGCTTTTTGCCCTGTAGGCGTTGCGAGATGATATAGGTTGCGACTTCCACTGCCTGCTTGATGTGGACTCCCATGGGCAATTCTCCTCAATGTGGCTAATTTTTTAGCCAAAGCGCTTAATAACAGATGCTTAATAGTTGTAGCAGCTTTGTGGGCGATCGCCAAAGTGTCCTATCAGGTTTGCAAAGTGGCACACTATGCTTGCGCTCAAGAGGGTTAGGGGCAGCGACGGTGAAAATTTTTGCAGAATTCCCTAGCTAATCTTGACAGAGAGCCCTATAATCAGGGAACATTAGAGGTACTGTAGAAAATTCCTGTTGCTTAACCTCCATCGCTTAAGAAACCAAAGGTTAAGCATAGACTTTCGTAAAGGCTGGCATGGGGTGACATCTTTCCTTTCTGCAAATCGTGCAGAGTTTTTTAGGTATCACCATAGCTGCGTTTCGCGTTCCAATGCCAACCCGCCTCTACAGGAACCCTTTTCCCAACCATCTTAAAGCCAAACTTGCACACGTCCCTTACAGGGGCAAGAGTGGCTAAGTACTGTGCGAAATGCCTTTAGCCAATTGATGCTGACGTTTATTTTGTTAAGAAATTCTAAGGATAATGGATGCCTAAGCAAATTATTATTGCCGAGGAACATCGGCTAGCGGCGGTCTTTGCCGAAGATCAAATTCAAGAATTAATCGTAGCCACGGGAACCCATCAGGTGGGGGACATCTACCTTGGGGTTGTTGAAAACGTCCTGCCGGGCATTGATGCTGCCTTTGTCAACTTGGGGGACGCCTCCCGCAATGGCTTTATCCATGTCAGTGACCTTGGCCCATTGCGCCTGAAGCGAACTGCTGGGGCAATCACGGAATTGCTGGCACCACAGCAAAAAGTACTGGTTCAGGTGATGAAGGAACCCACGGGCACCAAGGGGCCCCGGCTCACAGGAAATATATCGTTGCCCGGACGCTATCTCGTGCTGATGCCCTACGGTCGGGGGGTGAATCTATCGCGACGAATTACCAATGAAGCGGAACGGCATCGGCTACGCGCCTTGGGTATTTTGGTCAAACCTGCGGGTATGGGGCTCCTGGTGCGCACCGAGGCTGAGGGGGTCTCCGAAGAGGCCATTCTTGAGGATCTCGAACTCCTGCAACGGCAGTGGGAAGCGATTCAACAGCAAGCAGCCTCCAGCCGTCCTCCCCAGCTTCTAGGACGGGATGATGACTTTATCCAAAAAGTGCTGCGGGATGTCTATAGCAGCGATGTCAACCGCATTGTGGTGGATACTCCCGATGGGGTCAAACGGGTCAAACAGCATCTGAAAAATTGGAATGTCAATAGAGCCGTGGGGGTTCTCATTGACTATCACCAAGAACCGATTCCCATTTTGGATTACTTCCGGGTGAATGCTGCCATCCGTGAAGCCCTTAAACCCCGCGTGGATTTGCCCTCCGGTGGCTATATCATCATTCAACCGACAGAGGCATTGACGGTCATTGATGTTAACTCCGGTTCATTCACCAGTTCAGCCACCTCGCGGGAAACAGTACTGTGGACGAACTGCGAAGCGGCTACGGAAATTGCTCGCCAACTGCGACTGCGCAATATTGCTGGCGTGATCATTGTCGATTTTATTGATATGGATTCCCGCCGCGATCAGTTGCAACTGCTGGAGCACTTTAGTAAAGCCCTGCGTGCGGATAAAGCCCGTCCCCAAATTGCTCAACTCTCAGAACTGGGGCTGGTGGAGCTGACTCGCAAACGCCAAGGCCAAAATATCTATGAACTCTTTGGTCGTCCCTGTAGTGCCTGTGGTGGCTTGGGTCACTTGGTGCATTTACCCGGTGAACCGGAGGATAGCCCCGGCGAAATTGTTGAGCGATCGCCGATACCGCGTCCACCCGAGCCACGTCGCAATTTGGAACCTCCCACTGAGCCCAACGGCTTTGCCAGTAGCAGCCTAGAGACTCAACTCATTAACCACCCCGACTATCAAGCGGTGGGGGGGGTTCGCCCCCGTTCTTCCCGCAGTAGTCATCCCCCAACCCCACGCAGCCCTCGCCGTACCCCTGAAAATGGTAATGGCCGCAAGGTGGTTACCCCGCCTCCAGAAACAGCTCCGCCGCCAGTGGTTAAAGTGGAGAGCCGTCCGCCGCGCCCTACCCGTCCGAGCCGCTCTGAACCAGCGGAAGTGATTACCGTAACAATGACGGATCAAGAGCAGGCGGTCTATGCGGAGATGGGGATTTCACCCTTGGTTCTCTATCCTGAAGAGGTGAAAAATCCGCGGGGAACAATTGTTATGGTGGCACGCCCCGGCCAAGACCCCCTACCCCTACCCCAGAAAACAAGGCGGCCCGTTAGTGAGGGAGGGCCAGAGGAGGCCCCAGAGACTCCTGATGAGCTGCCCTCCCCTGGGGTCAGCACGATTAATGTGCAGCCAATTCCGGCCACCGCGCTGCTCAATAGCAGTGAGCCAGAAGTGAGTACTGAGGTGGAATCCGTTGGTGAAGCATCCACCCCAGAGGCCTCTGTACCCGTGGGTCGGCGGCGGCGGCGACGGGTGACCAGTAGCGAGCAACTCTCCCTTGATGCCAACGCCTAGGTGCAGTAATGTTGGGGCAACTCCACCCTGACCTCATCCAAGAGTGGCTTGAGGCGGCTGCAACAGAAATTTCCAAGGGGGAACCGCTTCAGCGCCTACCAGGGGTGAGGTCTGAGGCCTTTGCCTTTGCGGTGGTGACACCGGAGCAACAGTTTACCCTTGGGCATTCCCGTTTGCGCTTTCCTTTGATGAGTGCGATTAAGCCCTTTTTACTGCTGTATGCCTTGACGCTGTGGCAGGAGGAGGTGTGGACGTGGGTGGGGCAGCGCCCCTCAGATTACCCCTATAACTCTGTGTTGCAGTTAACCCTCGATCAGGGGTGGCCGCGCAATCCTATGATCAATAGTGGGGCGATCGCCCTCGCGAGCCAGTTGGCCCATGTTGGTGGTGCTACGGCCCTTCAAACTTGGCTTAATGAGTGTGCTGGTACGCAGTTCCAGGTGGACCAGGAGGTCTTAGGGGCAGTCCGTTGCCATCCCAACTGGCAAAATCGCACCCTTGCCCACTTTTTAGTCGAGTCTGGACGCATTGCCGATGCGGAGGTTGCCCTTGAGATCTACAATCAGGTGTGCTGTTTCCAAGGAACCATTGAGGAAGTGGGTCGCTTGGGTCTCCTATTAGCACTGCCCCATGCCAAGGTGAGCGATCGCCATCGTCAGCAGGTGAATGTGCTCATGCTCACCTGTGGCCTCTACGAGGACTCCCCCCGCTATGGCCTAGAAATTGGCTTGCCTCTGAAATCGGGTGTCAGTGGCGTGATTTTGGCCATTGTGCCGCGACAGGGGGCGATCGCCTGCTATAGTCCACCCCTCGACAAGAGTGGCAACTCCCTTTTGGGTCTATACTTGCTCCAGCGCATCAGCCGTCACCTCGGCCTCAGTCCCTTGGGCTAACTGCACCACCAAGCGGCGATCGGGTTCTTCACCGTGGCTAAAGGTTTCCAGGCGATCGCTCTCTAGCTTAATGAGACTGTGAACAACACGCCGCTCCGCTGCTGAAAGGGAGCAAATTTCAAGAGGTTTACCAGTCTTGAGGACTCGGGCCGCCACCTGATGGGCAATCTCCTGCAACTGGCGATAACGAGCACGGCGATAGCCCGCCAACTCCAAGGTAAAAGCCGTTTGCTCCTCCCGCGATCGCCCCAAATTCAACGTAGCATTGAGCAGATATTGCAGCGCATCGAGGGCTTGGGCATTGTTGGCCAGCAGTGACTCAATTTGCGCAGCACTGAGGGACTGGCGATCAATTTCTAGCCAGTAGCCCGGCACCACGCCTGCCAAAGGCGACTCCACCACGGCAACGGTTGTCTTGAAGCCTGCTAAAGCAAGCGCCTGTTCCAGCCATGCACACCCCGCAGCAATTGGATCAGCGGTCATGCCTCCCCTCAACTTGATGGATTACGCTTGACTTTGGTGGCCTTAGCACCTTTAGCCCCCTTCCCCTCAAAGGGAAGAGCAGCACGATTTTTGAGGGCTTCAGCCCGTTCCTGCTCCTCCACAAGTTTTTGTAGATGCTCTGGTAGCGGCTCCCGTTGGAGAATAAAGGTTTGCACCGTCTGGAAGATGTTGGCTATGAGCATATAGAGCAGTACCCCGGCCGGCAGCGGGAAAAAGAGAAACATCCCAGAGAAGATGATCGGTGTTAATTGATTAACAGTTTGCTGCTGCGGGTTGTTGCTGCTGCCTTGGCCAGAGAGCAACTGATTGACATAGAGACTGACGCCAAAGCCAAGGATCATAATGAGAATATCCCAGTGGATCGCGCCCCAATTAAACTGGCGTGTGCCGTCGGGCAGCGCCATGAAGAGTTCCCCCTGATCTACGACACCCACATGGCCAAGGGCAGAGATAAAGAGGAAACCTTTATCAGCAGCAATCCCCGGAATTGTTCCCTGAACTGTTACCTCACCGGGTTGCAGGGCTTGTAGATGACCTTCGCTATCAATGGTTGCTCGCTCTTGACCGCGAAGAATTTGCCACTTTGGTTGCAAGTGACTATTGGGATACGCCGCCACCAGTTCACTATAGGGTTTACCCTCCTTGGTTTGGAACTGCAGATCCACCACTTGACCGACTGGAATCCTGGTACCGCTGGGAACCACCGCTTGAATCGGGAAGTGTACCCCTTCGTCAACGTAGATATTTTGCGGTTTGGTGGCAAAGGGCTGGGCTAAGACAGCTTGCTCCGGGGGAACAATTTGCAGGTTGATTTGGTAGTTCACATCGGCAAAAGGTGATCCGCGCAGCGTTGCAAAGAGGGCAAAGAGAATCGGCAACTGCAACAGCAGAGGGAAGCATCCCGCCAAGGGATTGCCAAACTCCCTATAGACCTCTGCCATTGCCTTTTGCTGTTCCGCAGGATTGTCCTTGTATTTCTGTTGGATTTCCTGCATCCGTTTTTGCATGATCGGCTGGACAACCTTCATGCGCCGCATATTGCGAATTGACCCGGCACTCAGGGGATAGACGGCAAGGCGCACCACCAGTGTCAGAGCCACAATAGCAAGGCCATAGCTGGGCACAATCCCATAGAAAAAATCAAGGATTGGCAGCATGACATTGTTGGAGAGGAAACCGATACCAAAATCCATGGAATCCTGCAATTAGGGGTGAACAGTTAACAGAACTATCTTAGGTCCTAAGAACCAATCGCGCCACTGACACTTTTGGCAGCGGGACTCAATTTGGTAGAAATATAGTCGTAAATTTCACGGAAGCGGGGGACAGCGCGCATTTCTAAGCGGCTACCATCTTTGAGGGTCACAACCATATCGCCGTAGGCGCCCCAGCCGCGAGGAACGGTGACGACTTTGGTGATTTCGCTATAAATGACATCGGAGCGATCGCGCCCCAGCCAGCCGCCAATCACCGTAATCCGCCGATTCGTAATGCGGTACCGCAGCCAGAGAGCACGGACAATGGCACCCGCAGTCAGGGGCAGACAGATCACCGTTAGCCCCAACAGCAAGTTGATCACCAAGTCACCCCAATGGGGACCGCCTTCGTAGAAAACATCTTCGGAAATTCCCGGCATCGTCAGTATCCCTGCTTTGGCCATTAACTGCGTCAATTCAGCGCGACAGTCTTCGTCACTCACTTGCAGTGCCGCCTGACGCACTACCACAATCATATCCCACCCTGCAGCTATCTGCGGTAAGAGGGGGCGAATCACCCGCCGCCATTGCCGCTTCAAACGGTTCCGATCAACGGCTCGCTTGCTGACCTTTTTACTGACCACAATACCCAGCCGTGGTGCTTCCCTAGCGGATTGGGGCGCCAGCCAAAGAACAGCCAGTTTGCCGTGGTGGACAGTTTTGTGTTGATAGACGCGGTCAAAATCATGGCGATCGCGCAGGCGATGTTGACGCGGCAACACTAGACGGTAAGCCGTGCCCGTCCCTTACGCCGCCGTGCCTTGATGACGTTCTGACCCGATTTGGTACGCATGCGCGCGCGGAACCCGGAGGTGCGTTTACGTTTGCGGACAGTGCCGCCCAGTGTACGTTGCGTCATGGCTGTTGCAGTTATGATGGTTGATTAGAAAAAAACACTGCCCCAGAGGGCACGCCCTAGTCAGTCGTTAGAGCGATCTACAATCATATCACTTCCCGTGAGGCAGCGGTAGTCCTGTGGGGCTATTGCCCTCTGCCTCGTGATGCCTATCATTGCTCACATCCTACGGACGAGGTTTGCGTGATTAGCTCTGCCGAAAATCTCTGGCACCAAATTTTGGAGCGGTTGCAACTGTTACTCAGTCGACCGACCTTTGAAACTTGGATTAAGACGGCAACGGTGCAGTCCTTTGATGGCCAGACCTTGACTATTTGCACCCCCAATCCCTTTGCCCGCAATTGGCTGCAAAAGTACTATTTGAAAACCATTGCCGATGTGGCACGGGAAATTATTGGTCAGCCCGTGGAGATTGAGCTGGCGATCGCCCAAGGGGCAGAGCACGATACCAGCATTCGCCCCACCAGTCGTGCTGAAGTAGAGGCCACCCCCCCTGTGGCTCGCCATCGCGGCAGTGAACTGAATCCCAAGTATGTCTTTTCCCGCTATGTTGTTGGCCCCAATAACCGCATGGCCCATGCCGCCTGCTTGGCGGTGGCAGAATCACCGGGGCGGGAGTTTAATCCCCTCTTTCTCTGTGGCGGTGTTGGCTTGGGCAAGACCCATCTCATGCAGGCGATCGGTCACTATCGCTTAGAAATTGACCCCAATGCCAAGATCTTCTACGTCTCCACCGAGCAGTTTACGAATGATTTGATTGCTGCCATCCGCAAAGACAGTATGCAGAGCTTCCGCGAGCACTATCGGGCAGTGGATGTGATGCTCGTGGACGACATTCAATTTATTGAGGGCAAAGAATACACCCAAGAGGAGTTTTTCCACACCTTCAACACGCTGCACGAAGCTGGTAAGCAGGTGGTCTTGGCCAGCGATCGCCCCCCCAGTCAAATTCCCCGACTGCAAGAGCGCCTGTGCTCCCGCTTTTCCATGGGACTCATTGCCGATATTCAACCCCCGGACTTGGAAACCCGCATGGCCATTCTCCAGAAAAAGGCAGAGTACGAGAATATCCGCCTGCCGCGGGAGGTGATTGAGTATATTGCCGCCAGCTACACTTCCAACATCCGGGAACTAGAGGGGGCACTGATTCGAGCGGTAGCCTATATTTCCATTTCTGGGTTGCCGATGACTGTGGAAAACATTGCCCCAGTCCTGAGTCCCACGGTGCGCAAAATTGAAACCTCCCCAGAGGTCATCCTGAAGGTGGTCTCTGAAGTCCTCAATGTCTCCATCAGTGATCTCAAGGGCAACTCTCGCCGCCGCGAAATTAGCATGGCTCGTCAGGTGGGGATGTATCTAATGCGCCAATACACGGGCTTGAGTCTGCCGAAAATTGGTGAAGAGTTTGGCGGCAAAGATCACACCACCGTCATGTATAGCTGCGACAAGGTGGCCGAACTGCAACGGACCGATCCAGAAATGGGCAGCCTGCTGCGGCAACTCAGCGATCGCATTAATTTGGCCAGCCGTTCCACAGAGCCATAGTGCCTAGAGCCTTCCTATGCCAAGATAAAAGCCAAGACAAAAACCGTCTTGAAAGGGGTATGAATGCACATCCTCATTCCTGCCGCCGGCATGGGTAAACGCATGGGGGCAAACCACAATAAACTGCGGTTGCAACTCTTGGGTAAGCCCCTTTTGGCATGGACATTAGAAGCGGTGGCGGCTGCCGAAGCGATTGAATGGATTGGGGTGATTGGCCAGCCAGAGGACTTTCCCCTTTGGGAAGCCCTCCTGGGGGAATTGAACCTACGGCAGCCCGTCCATCTCATCGCAGGGGGGCAGACCCGTCAAGCCTCAGTGTTTCATGGGTTACAGGCACTTCCCGAAACGGCTGAGCGGGTGCTGATCCATGATGGTGCCCGCTGTCTTGCCACCCCCAATCTGATTAATCGCTGTGCCCAAGCCCTAGGGACCTATGCGGGCTTAATTGCAGCGGTGCCCGTCAAAGATACAATTAAAATCGTTAATCGCGAAGGCGTTGTTGTCCAAACCCCAGAGCGAGACTCCCTTTGGGCCGCCCAAACTCCCCAAGGCTTTCGCGTCGAACCCTTGCGTATTGCCCATGAAATGGCTGTGGCTAAGGGCTGGGAAGTCACAGACGATGCTGCCCTCTTTGAACGCCTCGGCTATGCCGTACATATTGTTTTAGGCGAAGAAACAAATCTCAAGATAACCACCCCTAGCGACCTACCCCTTGCAGAACGAATCTTGGAGCATCGCCGGGAGCAAGACCAGAATGCCCTAGGCTAAAGTTTCCGGACAGTAGCCCAAGCCTTGAATAAACTGTTTGCGAAATGCCTCAATGTCATCGTAGTGGGGGTAGCCGTGGGAAACAATCGCCACTTGGTAACGGCGCATAACATCCACCATTGATTGGCCGGTTTCCAGGGCCCAGAATGCCATTTTGAGGGCGATCCCTGGTGTGTAGGAGAATCCCACCTCGTTCAAGAAGGCCCGGAAATCCCCTGCTTCTTTGTCGCTGAGAGGCGAATGCATTTTGATGCGGATTACCCACCCATCCACTTGATGAATCACGGTAACAAACTGAACTGGTAGCTTGGCGTATTCATGCAAGAACTGCACAACCCGCAGGGTAAGGCTGGCATTGTTAAGGTGATAAATGAAATCCATGGTGTTAACCTCTTACCCTTGATACCTTCATTTTCCGTGGCCGGGGGGGCGATCGCCTAGGGGAATTGTCCGCAATTTGTTGGGGGAACCTCCCTATCCTTAGGCCTGAGATAGTCGCTGCCGGGGAGTGCCACTGAGGAGATCATGGGCCGCTTGTAAAATCCTTGGAATCTTTTGCCGATGGGGACTGTGCTGTAAACAGGGGCCTAAATCCAAGTCTTTGATCCGTGCAGCATTTGCTCCCGGAAACCAGTGGCCACCGTTGCCCAGCAGGTTATAGCGCATACGGGCATAGTCCAGCAAATCGTAGGCCTGTACTAGGTTCCACAGCCAGAGAATGACGGGGATATTCACTTCACCGGGGGTGTGCTGGTAGTCTGGCAGTCCCTCATGCCAAGTGTGGTACCAGTCTTCCCCCAAGCGGTCAATGGCGGCTTGCTCCAGCCGTGCCAAGATCGGCGGTAGAATCTCACCTGCCTGATCCAGCAGCTCGAGGGCCTTGAGATGTTCATCAAAGTCACGGGGACGAGCAGCACCGATACTCAGGGTGTGCACCTGGGAATGGGAGAGGCAAAAGAGATCGTTAAAGACCATTGGGCTTAAGGGGGCACACAGTTCCACAAGGCGTTGGGGTGGTTTGTAGAGCATTCCCCCTTTGTCTGCTGGGCTAATGATAAAAACCCCCATATCATGGGCTTGAGCATCGAGGAGGGCGGGCCAATTCTGTTGATTGATGTAGTACCAGTGCAGATTAACGTAATCAAAGACATCGCTGGCGATCGCCTGGCGAATCACCTCTAAGCTGCCATGGGTAGAAAAACCAATGAAGCGAATCTTACCTGATGCTTGCCATTCCCGCGCCACGTCCAAGCATCCCCCGGGCCGCAGTACTTGCTCTAGATGCTCCGGTAGGTTTAGGCCATGGATAGCGAGTAAGTCAATGTAGTCTAACTCGAGATTCCGCAGTGACGTTTCTAGGGTTTCCCGAAATTCCTTGGCAGTGGGTCGCGGCCCCACCTTGGTTTGGACAATGAGCTTTTCGCGGGGCAGCCGCGGTAGAATTTTCCCCAACTGAATTTCAGAGGTGCCATAGCCGCGCGCTGTTTCAATGTGGGTGATGCCTAGCTCCAGAGCACGCTGAATGGTTGCCTCTAGGTTGCGTTGATTTTCTGCGGGAATGGTACTGGGATTGACATCCTGCCAAGAAAACTGATAGCGCATGCCGCCACAGGAAAAGACAGGCATTGGCAGTTCGGTACGACCAAAGCGACGGTAGCGCATACTGCACTCAACGAGAGTTCCTTTACTATTGTCTCGTACTGAGGAAACCCAGCAGCCAACACCCGCTATTCCTTTGAGCTAGGCTAGAAGAAATCACCGCAATTCTTTGTGTATGTCCCAAGGGAAAAGTCATTCTCTGCTGCCCCTACTCCTTTCCCTGCTGGCTACCCTCGGACTTCTGGGCATTGCTGGGGGGGCTGGTGCTTCGCCTCATCAATAACGGCGGAACCATGGGTAATGGCCGTCTCAATTTAGGAGCCAAGGGTCAATCCACCTTTACCCAGGTGAAGAATGTCCCCAGCGGTCTTTTTAATTACGGCGGTAGCACCACTTGGGCACCCATTCGCCGCGATGTCAATCCGCTGCTGCAAGCGGCTTGGCCCAATTTTCAACTGCGCTACGTAGACCCGCCCACAGGGACACCGGGATCGGGCAGGGGCATCCGCATGCTATTGAATGATCAACTGTCTTTCTCACAATCTTCCCGTCCCCTCAACGAGGAAGAGTTAGCCAAGGCGGCGGCTCGGGGCATGAAATTAACTGCCATTCCCGTTGCCATTGATGGGCTGGCGATCGCCGTCAATCCGAGGCTAGAGATTCCTGGACTGACCGTGCAACAAGTGGTGGATATTTATACGGGCAAAGTAACCAATTCGCAGCAGGTGGGTAGCCCCAACCAAAGGATTATCCCCTTCTCTCGCCGTCCGGAAGATGGTGGCACCGTTGAATACTTTATCCAAGAAGTGCTTGGGAAGCAGCCCTTTGGTTGCAATGTGGTTATGGTTCGGGATACTACCGATGGCCTACGGTGTGTTGCCGCGACACTGGGGAGCATTTACTATGCCTCTGCTCCAGAAGTGGTGGGTCAGTGCAGTGTCCACCCGCTTCCCCTCGGTCGCCAAGCCAATCAATATGTGCCTCCCTATCAAGAACCCTACGTTCCTGTGGAGCGTTGCCCCCAAGAGCGCCACCAACTGAATCACCGTGTATTTCAACAGGGGACTTATCCAATTACCCGCCGCCTATTTGTGATTGCCAAGGCGGACAATAGCCTCGATGCCAAGGCAGGCCGTGCCTATGCTGATCTCTTACTGACTGATCAAGGACAAGCGGCCATTGAAAAAGCAGGGTTTGTGCGCCTGCGCTAGGGGGCGATCGCCCACTGAATAAGCCTTTAGACAAAATCAGCATTCTGGCACCGCCACCCCAGATAATAGATCTTGCCACCTGCTTCTTAATCTGGATCCATGACCTACAAGCGACTCAGTGACAGCGAACGCCAGCGCGTCTTTCAACAGTACACTGCCGGACAAACGATCAAGGCGCTGGCAGCGGCATTTGGTGTTAGTGAAAACACAATTCGGCGTGTGATCAAACAAATGGAAGAGGAAGCGGCTGCCCCTGAAGCCCCTCTACTGGCTGTAGCGACGACGGATGAAGTGCCAGAGGAAGAGGATCTAGAAGAAGATGTAGAGACGCCAGAGGCCGTTGTTCTCGATGAGGATGACTACAGCGATGCAGCGGACGATGATCTCGAAGACGAGGATGAAGAGGAACTGGATGGTGACATTCCTCTCCCCGATCTCACCGATGTGGAAGTGGTGCAGTCCGTCGAGGTCATTCCCCTTTCCGAAGCGGTGCTGCCCCGTCCCTGCTACGTTGTCGTCGATCGGCGGGCGGAACTGCTCACCCGCCCCCTAGAAGCCTTTCGCGGTTTAGGTGCCCTCTCCAGTGAGGAAGCGCAACAAAGTACCCTACCCATTTTCGATAGCCGCCCTGTGGCTCTGCGCTATTCCCAACAAAACCAACGCCTCTATAAGGCCAGTGATGTCCAGTGGCGCAAGACCGTTGTCAAGGTACCTGACGGTGAAATGCTGCGGAAAGTGCGCAGCTATCTTCAGTCCAAAGGGATTACCCGCTTGCTTTACCATGGGCGGGTGTATGCCCTCGATTAAGGTAAGCTAGGGGCATTGATAATAGTGGGGGCAATTGCCCTAGACGTTTAAGGAGATTGGTAAAAGTTTTATGAAAGCAATGATCTTGGCGGCTGGAAAGGGCACGCGGGTACGCCCGATTACATACACCATTCCGAAGCCAATGATCCCAATTTTGCAAAAGCCCGTGATGGAATTTCTAGTGGAACTCCTGCGTCAGCATGGGTTTAACCAAATTATGGTAAATGTGAGCCACCTCGCCCATGAAATTGAAAGCTACTTTCAGGATGGGCAGCGGTTTGGAGTGGACATTGCCTATTCCTTTGAGGGCTATATCAAGGATGGCGAACTCGTTGGTAAAGCCCTAGGGTCTGCAGGGGGGATCAAGCGAATTCAGGATTTTAACCCCTTTTTTGATGACACCTTTGTGGTGCTGTGTGGGGATGCCCTCATTGACTTGGATTTGACAGCGGCCGTGGCTTGGCACCGCCAAAAGGGGGCGATCGCCACCGTGATTATGAAAACAGTGCCCAAAGAGGACGTCTCGAGCTATGGCGTTGTTGTTACCGATGAGAGCGATCGCATTGTTGCCTTCCAAGAAAAACCCAGTGTTGAAGAAGCCTTGAGCAACCATATCAACACGGGGATTTATATTTTTGAGCCAGAAGTGATCGACTATATCCCCTCCAATCAGGAATACGACATTGGCAGCCAGCTTTTCCCCAAACTGGTGGAAATGGGTGCCCCCTTCTATGGCTTGGCGATGGACTTTGAATGGATTGACATTGGTAAAGTCCCCGACTATTGGCAAGCGGTGCGCGGTGTTCTCAATGGCACGATTAAAAATGTTTCGATTCCCGGCCATGAGCAATTTCCCGGCATTTATACGGGGCTGAATGTGGCCGTCAACTGGGATAAGGTCACGATCCAGGGACCGGTCTACATTGGCGGCATGACGAAGATTGAAGATGGAGCGACAATTATTGGACCGACGATGATTGGCCCCAATTGCCACATTTGCAGCGGTGCCGTCGTCGATAACTGTGTCATTTTTGAATATTCTCGCCTGGGTTCTGACGTTCGTCTTGTGGATAAATTGGTCTTTGGTCGCTACTGTGTTGATAAAACAGGTACAACCATTGACCTGAAGGCCGCTGCCCTCGATTGGTTGATTACCGATTCACGGCAAACGGATATTCAGCCGAGTCCCCTCGGGTTGAAGGAGATTGTGTCCTAGACCCCGCTCTACGCCCATGACATTTGCGAATCAGTTGCAAAGTGGTTTTACCCTTTTTTTGAGCCTACTGGTGGAGGCACTGCCGTTTCTACTGCTGGGCATTTTGCTCTCTAGCCTGCTGCTGCTATTTGTAGATGAGCAGGCACTGATTCGTCGCTTACCGCGATCGCCCCTGCTGGGGGCCTTGGTGGGCAGTTGCATCGGTTTTCTTTTTCCAGTGTGTGAGTGTGGCAATGTGCCAGTGGCGCGGCGATTACTGGTGCAGGGATTGCCCACATCCGTGGCCATTGGTTTTTTGTTGGCGGCACCCACAATCAACCCGATTGTGATTTGGGCAACTTGGACGGCCTTTCGCGATCAACCGGAGGTTGTTGTCTTCCGTGTCCTTTTTTCGCTGGCGATCGCCACCATTATTGGCTGGGTTTTTAGTTTCCAAAAGGATCTAACCCCCTTTTTGCAGCCCACGGTAACCAGTCTGATGCGTCGCCGCCAACCCCAGGCAACTGTTGTCCCTGCCCTGCTCCAGTCGGGCACCTACCTGTTGGGAACCCCCGGTCAACCCCTGGCCATGGAAACCCTAACGCTTTCGCCACCGACTGCAATGATTCCTTGGCAGCAACGCCTGCCCCAAGTCCTAGAGAATCTGGTGCAGGAATTTCGTGAATTGGGGGGGATTCTAGTTCTCGGTAGCCTAGTGGCAACAATTATTCAGGTGGCTGCTCCGCGGGAACTCATCCTTAGCCTTGGCCAAGGGCCAGTGAGCTCGATTGTGGCAATGATGATCCTGGGCACCGTGATTTCCATTTGCTCAACTGTTGATGCCTTCTTTGCCCTTGCCTTTGCTGCCACGTTTACGCCAGGGTCAATCCTTGCTTTTCTGGTCCTCGGGCCGATGGTCGATCTCAAGGG